>NZ_WUMG01000046.1:0-48325 GCF_009827015.1 Delftia sp. CH05
GCTACGGCCTGTTCACGGGCGGCCTGGGCGCGCACTACGGTGCCGAGCGCGCGGGCTGCACCGTGGTGCCCATGTCGGGCGGGCAGACCGAAAAGCAGGTGCAGCTGATCCAGGATTTCCGGCCCGACATCATCATGGTCACGCCCAGCTACATGCAGGTGATCGTGGAGGAGATGCAGCGCCAGGGGATGGACCCGCTCGAGAGCTCTTTGCGGATCGGCATCTTCGGCGCCGAGCCCTGGACCGAGGCCATGCGCCGCGAGATCGAGGGCAAGGCGGGGCTGGATGCCGTGGACATCTACGGCCTGTCCGAAGTCATGGGCCCGGGCGTGGCCAGCGAATGCGTGGAAAGCAAGGACGGGCCGGTGATCTGGGAAGACCATTTCTACCCCGAGATCATCGACCCGGACACGGGCGAGGTGCTGCCCGACGGCAGCGAGGGCGAGCTGGTCTTCACGTCGCTGTCCAAGGAAGCCATGCCCATCATTCGTTACCGCACGCGGGACCTGACGCGGCTGCTGGCGCCGACTTCGCGCAGCTTCCGGCGCATGGGCAAGATCGTGGGGCGCAGCGACGACATGCTCATCATCCGCGGCGTGAACCTGTTTCCCACGCAGATCGAGGAGATCGTGCTGCAGAACGCCCAGCTGTCGGGCCAGTACCAGCTGGTGGTCACGCGCGAGGGCAATCTGGACCGGCTGGCCGTGCGCTGCGAGATGCAGCCGGGCACGCAGGGCGACACCGAGGCGCTGGCCCTGTGGGTGCAGCAGCGCATCAAGACCCTGGTCGGCGTGAGCGCCGAGGTCGAGGTGCTGCGGCCCGATTCCATAGAGCGCACCCTGGTGGGCAAGGCCCGCCGCGTGATCGACCACCGCAGCCGCTGAGCGCGCACAGGAGTCCCATGGCCCGAGGCCGATCTTCCGGATACGACGACCAGCGCGAACTGATCCTGGGCCATGCCGCCGCGCTGTTCGCGCGCAGCGGCTACCCCGGCACTTCGATGAACGAGGTGGCCCAGGCCTGCGGCCTGTCCAAGCCCACCATCTACCACTACTTCCGCGACAAGTACGCGCTGCTGGTGGACATCACCGACGGCCACATGACGCGGCTGCAGGCCCTGGTGGACGAGGTGCAGGCCATGGGCCTGCCGCCCGAGCCGCGGCTGCGCATGCTGATCGAGCGCTTCGTGCAGGAGTACGCCCATGCCCGCCATGCCCACCGCGTGCTGACCGAGGACGTGCGCTTCCTGCAGGACGAGGACCGCCAGCGCGTGGTGGGCAAGGAGCGCGCCGTGGTCGAGGCCTTTGCCCAGGCGGTGGCCCAGCTGCGGCCGGACGCCGACGGCGCGGGCCTGTCCAAGGCGCTGGCCATGCTGCTGTTCGGGATGATGAACTGGATGTTCACCTGGCTGCGGCCCGACGGAACGCTGGACCACGAGGCCATGGCCCCCGTGGTGGCCGACCTGTTCCTCGGAGGCTTGCCTGCCGTGCAGACCCCAGGCAAACCCGTGCATCAAACCGCTGGCAAAAAAATAGTTACCACGGTAAATTGTGGCGCCTGACGGCACCGCGCCCCATCCAACACAAAGGAGACAGACATGAAGCGCATGACAAAACTGGGCCTGCTGGCCGCAACCCTGGCCACGGTGTGGGGCTCGGCCCTGGCCGACATCAACGTGGGCGTGGTGGTCTCGGCCACCGGGCCGGCCGCGTCGCTGGGCATTCCCGAAAAGAACACGGTGGCGCTGATGCCGCGCACGGTGGCGGGCCAGAAGGTCAACTACATCATCCTGGACGACGCCTCCGACACCACGGCGGCCGTGGCCAACACGCGCAAGCTGATCAGCGAGAGCAAGGTCGACGTGATCCTGGGCTCCAGCATCACGCCCAACTCCCTGGCCATGGTGGACGTGGTCTCCGAGGCCAAGACGCCCATGATCACGCTGGCGGCCTCGGCCAAGATCGTAGAGCCCGTGGATGCCAAGAAGTTCTGGGTCTTCAAGACGCCCCAGCACGACGCCATGATGGCCGCCGCCATCGGCGAGCACATGGCCAAGGCCGGCATCAAGACCGTGGGCTACATCGGCTTCAACGACGCCTATGGAGAAAGCTGGCTGCAGGAATTCCGCAAGGTGGCCGAGGCCAAGGGCCTCAAGCTCACCGCCACCGAGGCCTATTCGCGCAGCGACACCTCGGTCACGGGCCAGACGCTCAAGCTCATGGCGGCCAAGCCCGATGCGGTGCTGATCGCCGGCTCGGGCACGCCGGCCGCACTGCCGCAGAAGTCGCTCAAGGAGCGCGGCTACCAGGGCAAGATCTACCAGACCCACGGCGTGGCCAATGCCGACTTCCTGCGCGTGGGCGGCAAGGATGTGGAAGGCACGCTGCTGCCCGCCGGCCCCGTGCTGGTGGCCCACCAGCTGCCCGACAGCAATCCGGTCAAGAAGTCCGCCGTCTCCTATGTGGAGGCCTACGAGGCCGCCAACGGCAAGGGCACGGCTTCGACCTTTGGCGCGCATTCCTGGGATGCGGGCCGCGTGCTCGAAGCGGCGATTCCCGCCGCGCTCAAGAAGGCCCAGCCCGGCACGGCCGAGTTCCGCGCCGCGCTGCGCGATGCGCTGGAGCAGACCAAGGACGTGGCCGGCGCCCACGGCATCTTCAACATGACGCCCACCGACCACCTGGGCCTGGACCAGCGCGCGGCCGTCATGGTCAAGATCGAGAACGGTACCTGGAAGTACCAGCCCTGAACCTGCAGGTCTGAGGCCGCAGCGGCTGCCGCGCCTGGTGGCGGCCGCTGTGGCGCTTGGCCGCGTCTGCTCGAAAGTCGATCATGGATCTGCAAATCGCCCTGCTGCTGGGGCAGGACGGCATCGTCAACGGCGCCGTCTACGGCCTGATGGCGCTGGCCCTGGTGCTGGTGTTCTCGGTCACCCGCATCATCTTCATCCCGCAGGGGGAGTTCGTCGCCTTCGGCGCGCTCACCCTGGCCATGATGCAGGCCGGACGCGTGCCCACCACGCTGTGGCTGCTGCTGGCCCTGGCCGCCGCCGTGCTGGTGGTGGACCTGCTGCGCTGGCGCGCGGGCAGCCAGGTGAGCTGGCCCGCCACCTTCCTGTGGTGCCTGGCGCTGCCGGCCATTGCCGTGGCCCTGGCCTGGGGGCTGCGCCCGTCCTCGCTGATGCTGCAGGCGCTGGCCACCCTGGTGCTGATCACGCCCATGGGGCCGCTGCTGTACCGCCTGGCCTACCGGCCGCTGGCCCATGCCTCGGTGCTGATGCTGCTCATCGTCTCGGTGGCCATGCACGGCGTGCTGGTCGGCCTGGGGCTGCTGTTCTTCGGTGCCGAAGGCTCGCGCACCCCCGCGTTTTCCGGGGCGCAGCTGCGCCTGGGCGACATCACGATCTCGGGCCAGTCCCTGGTGGTGGTGGGCGTGACCCTGGTGCTGGTGGCCCTGCTGTTCGTGTTCTTCGAGCGCTCCATGATCGGCAAGGCGCTGCGCGCCACGGCCATCAACCGCGTGGGCGCACGCCTCATGGGCATTCCCACGGCCATGGCCGGCGACGTGAGCTTTGCGCTGGCCGCGCTGATCGGCGCCATCTCGGGCCTGCTGATCGCGCCGCTGACCACGGTGTACTACGACACCGGCTTTCTGATCGGCCTCAAGGGCTTCGTGGCCGCCATCGTGGGCGGGCTGGCCAGCTACCCGCTGGCCCTGGCCGGCGCGCTGCTGGTCGGGCTGCTGGAGGCCTTCTCGTCGTTCTGGGCCAGTGCCTACAAGGAGGTGCTGGTGTTCACGCTGATCATCCCGGTGCTGTGGTGGCGATCGCGCAATAGCCACCATGTGGAGGAAGAAGAATGAGCGCCCCCGTTTCCTCGCAGGCCGCGGCGCCTGCCAAGGCCGCCTCGGGCGGCATCAGCACGCGCGTGCTCACGGTGGCCGCCATTGCGCTGCTGGCCGCGTCCTGGGGCTTCCTGCCCGATTTCACCGTCGTCATCCTCAGCTACATCGGCCTGTTCGCCATGGTGGCGGCAGGCCTGGTGATGCTGACCGGCGTGGGCGGCATGACCTCGTTCGGCCAGGCGGCCTTCGTGGGCATCGGCGCCTATGCCACGGCCTGGGTCTGCACGGCACCGGCCTCGGTGGCCGCACTGGGCGGGCTGGTGGGCGCGGCGGGCCTGCCCTGGGTGGGCCTGGCGCTGGGCCTGCTCATCACCTTCGTCGTGGCCTGGCTGCTGGGCGCGGTCACGGTCAAGCTGCAGGGCCACTACCTGCCGCTGTGCACCATCGCCTGGGGGCTGAGCCTGTACTACCTGTTCGGCAACATGGAATTCCTGGGCGGGCAGACCGGCATCACGGGCATTGCGCCGCTGGTGATCGGCGGCGTCTCGCTGGCCTCGCCGCGCGCCATGGGCGTGGTGATCTGGGCCGTGCTGCTGGTGGCGCTGTGGCTGCTGCACAACCTGCTGGACTCGCGCGAGGGTCGGGCCATCCGCGCGCTGCGCGGCGGCCGCGTCATGGCCGAGTCCATGGGCATCGACACGGCGCACTACCGCGTCAAGCTCTTCGTGTTGGCGGCCCTGCTGGCCACGCTCTCGGGCTGGCTCTACGCCCACATGCAGCGCTTCGTGAGCCCGGCGCCCTTCAACCTCAACGTGGGCATCGAGTACCTGTTCATGGCCGTGGTCGGCGGCGCCGGCCACCTGTGGGGCGCGGTGCTGGGCGCCACGCTGATCACGCTGATCAAGCAAAAGCTGCAGGACATATTGCCGGCCCTGCTGGGCACCAGCGGCAACTTCGAGGTCATCGTCTTCGGCCTGCTGATGGTGCTGGTGCTGCAGCGCTTTGCAGAAGGCCTGTGGCCCACGCTGCAGGCGCTCACGGCGCGCTGGGTGCGCCGGCCCGTGTCTGATCTGAAGCTGGCGGACGCTGCGCCGCTGGCGCAGCGCGCGCTGCCCGCGGCGGGCCAGGTGCTGCTGGCGGCCGAGCATGTGACCAAGCGCTTTGGCGGCCTGGTGGCCAACAACGATGTGGCCATGACGCTCAGGGCCGGCGAGGTGCATGCGCTGATCGGCCCCAACGGCGCGGGCAAGAGCACTTTCTTCAACATGATCTCGGGCGTGGACTCGCCCACCGAGGGCCAGGTGCGCTTCATGGACCAGGCCATGAACGATGCGCCCTCGCGCCGCTTTGCCGCCCTGGGCCTGGGCCGCACCTTCCAGCATGTGCGCCTGCTGGGCCAGCGCAGCGTGCTGGAGAACGTGGCCGTGGGCGCGCACCGGCGTGCGCACCGGGGTTGGCTGGCCTCCATGCTGCGCCTGGACCGGGCCGAGGAGGCCTCGGTGCTGGCCGAGGCGCGCCGCCAGATCGAGCGCTGCGGCCTGGGCGCCTTCGCCGACGTGCCGGCCGCCTCGCTGGCCCTGGGCCAGCAGCGCATCGTGGAGATCGCACGCGCCCTGGCCGGACAGCCCGCGGCCCTGCTGCTGGACGAGCCGGCAGCCGGCCTGCGCCACCTGGAAAAACAGGCCCTGGCCGACCTGCTGCGCCAGCTGCGCGCCGAGGGGCTGGGCATTCTCGTCGTCGAGCACGACATGGAGTTCGTCATGAATCTTGCGGACCGCATCACGGTGCTGGAGTTCGGCACCGTGATCGCCGAAGGCACGCCGGCCCAGATCCAGGTCAACCAGCGCGTGCTGGATGCCTACCTGGGCGGCGGCGACGACGACGAGGCAACCGGAGAGACGGCATGAGCGACACCCTTTTGCAGCTCAAGGGCCTGAGCGTGTCCTACGGTCCCGTGGAGGCCGTGCACCAGGTGGATCTGGATGTGCGCAGTGGCGAGATCGTCACCGTCATCGGCCCCAACGGCGCGGGCAAGACCACGCTGTTGTCGGCCGCCATGGGCCTGCTGCCCTCGCGCGGCGAGATCCATCTGGACGGCAAGCGCATCGCACGCCCCGGCGTCGAGGTCATGGTGGCCAACGGCGTGGCCCTGGTGCCCGAAAAGCGCGAGCTGTTCGGCGAGATGTCGGTGGAGGACAACCTGCTGCTGGGCGGCTTCTCGCGCTGGCGCCGGGGCCTGCGCGACCAGGCGCAGCGCATGGACGAGGTCTTCGCCATCTTCCCGCGCCTGAGGGAGCGGCGCCCGCAGATGGCCTCCACCCTGTCGGGCGGCGAGCGCCAGATGCTGGCCATCGGCCGCGCGCTGATGGCACGCCCGCGCCTGCTGCTGCTGGACGAGCCCTCGCTGGGCCTGGCGCCGCTGATCGTGCGCGAGGTGCTGCAGGTCGTGGCCGGCCTGCGCGACCACGGCGTCTCGGTGCTGCTGGTCGAGCAGAACGCGCGCGCCGCCCTCAAGGTGGCCGACCGTGCCTACGTGCTGGAGATGGGCGCCGTGGCGCTCAGCGGCGCGGCCAGGGAGCTGCTGCACGACCGGCGCATCATCGATACCTATCTGGGGATGGGGCGCAGTGCGGAGGCGGCGGCGGTGGCCTGAGACGCAACCCCCAGCCACAACGAAAAAGGCTGCCGGACCGGCAGCCTTTTTGCGTCTGCAGCGTGGCGCTCAATCCAGCTTGATGTTGTTGGCCGCGATCACCCGACCCCACTTGCCGCGCTCGGCGCGCACGAACTGGCCCATCTGCTCGGCGCTGCCGGGCATGGGCTCCACGCCCATGGCGGCCAGGCGTGCCTTGGTGCGGGTGTCGGCCAGGGCCTGCTGCAGCGACTGGCTGAACTTCTTGACCACCTCGGCCGAGCTGCCCGTGGGCACGACGATGCCCTGCCAGGCATAGCCCTCGAAACCTTTCAGACCCTGCTCCTGCAGCGTGGCGACCTGGGGCAGCACGTCCACGCGCGCAGGGCTGGCCACGCCGATGGCCTTGAGCTTTTTCTCGCTCAGGAAGGGAATGATGGTGGCGCTGTCGGCCCACATGGCGGGAATCTGGCCGCCGACCACGTCCTGCACGGCAGGGGCCGCTCCGCGGTAGGGCACATGGGTCATGTTGGTGAGGCCCGCCTGCTCCCGGAACAGCTCGCCCACCAGGTGGTGGGGGCTGCCCAGGCCGGCCGAGCCCCAGCTCACGCCGGTCTTTTGCTGTTTGGCCCAGGCCAGGAATTCGGCGAGGTTGGTGGCGGGCACCTCGTTGTTGACCACCAGCAGCATGGGAAAGCGCACCAGCATGCCCACGGGCTTGAAGTCGCGCTCGGCGTTGTAGTTGAGCTTGCTGAACAGGAAGGGGTTGGCCGCCAGCGTGGCGAAGTCGGCCGTGAACATGAGGTTGCCGTGGTCGCGCGAGCGGGCGCTGTACTCGGCCGCGATGTTGGTGCCTGCGCCGGGCTTGTTGTTGATGACGATGACCCGCTCCAGGTTGCGGCCCATGGCCTCGGCGATGACGCGGGCGACCACGTCCGAGCCGCCGCCGGCCGCATAGCCGACGACCCATTCCAGGGGCTTGTCCTGTGCCAGGGCGGCAGGCCCTGCGGCCAGGGCCAGGCCCGAGCAGGCCAGTGCGGCCAGAAACTGCTTGCGTTGCATCCTTGTCTCCATGTTGTATGCGGCGCCCTTGTGAGATGTCCAAGGTGTGAGGCGGGCGCCTTTGTGGGGATGGCAGGCCGCCGCGCGGGCGGCGGCGCGCGGCTTCAGGCGGCCGCGTGCACCGGGGCGACCGGTGTCACGGCGCCGCGCTCGGCGGGGTCCGCGCCGGCAGGGGCAAGTCCTGCGCTGGCGCGGGCCAGTTCGAGCGCATGCAGCAAGGTGCCCTGGTGGCCGATGTGGTTGGCCAGCAGCAGCACGAGGCGGGCATTGAGGGCATGGCTTTGCGCGGTGTCGAGCCCCTGGTGGGTGGCGATCAGGGCTTCGTAGAAATCGTCGCAGGCCTGCAGGTTGGGGTGGGTGGACAGCAGCATGGCGGTCTCCTGTGGATGGGGCGTAAGAGGTTCAGGCCGTGGCGGCGGCGCCGCAGGCTCTTTGGAGAGCGGCGCGCACGCCGGCCTCGTCGGGGCGGCGCCAGCGCGCGCAGACATGCTGGTCGGGCCGCAGCAGGTAGCTGGTGCCGGGGCGCGCATCCAGGCGTCTGGCCGCCAGGCCGCGCGCATCGATGAGGTCGGCGTCTGGTGCATGGGCCTCGCCCTCTGTCGCGATGGACAGGTTGAGCACGCCGGGCAGCGCCTGCGCCCAGGCCGGCGTGGGGCCGAAGTGCAGCAGCGTGAAGTCCGGGCCCAGGGCGCGCAGCAGCCAGGCCGTGCCGTCCACGCCGGGCCGGCGCATGGGCGCATCGGCCAGCACGGCGCCGGGCAGCTGCGTTCCGTCGAAGGTGTCGGTGTCGGGCGTGTTGAGCGCCGAGCCATGCAGCGTGGCCGGCACGGACAGCCGCCCGCTGTTGACGATGCGGCGCGCGAATTCATGGTCGCGCGCCAGGTCCAGCACGGCGTCGCGGAACAGGCGGCTGATCTCGCTCTTGGGCGTGATGAAGTCGGTGGCGCGCGTGGAGTTGCGGATGTTCTCGTCGGCCGCGTATTCGCGCTCGGCGCCATAGGTGGCGATCAGCGAGGCATCGGCCTGGCCGCGCAGCACGCGGTCCAGCTTCCAGGCCAGGTTCTCGGCATCCTGCACGCCGCTGTTGGCGCCGCGTGCGCCAAACGGCGAGACGCCGTGGGCGCTGTCGCCCGCGAAGACCACGCGGCCATGGACGAAACGGTCCATGCGCAGGCAGGCGAAGGTGTAGACGCTGGCCCATTCCAGCTCGAAGGGCGCGTCCTTGCCCAGCAGGGCGCGGATGCGCGGCACGATGTTCTCGGGCTTTTTCTCTTCCTCGGGGTCCGCGTCCCAGCCCAGCTGGAAGTCGATGCGCCAGACATCGTCGGGCTGGCGGTGCAGCAGCACGCTCTGGCCCGGGTGGAAGGGCGGGTCGAACCAGAACCAGCGCTCGGTGGGGAATTCGGCATGCATCTTCACGTCGGCGATCAGGAAGCGGTCGCGGAAGATGCGGCCATGGCTTTCCTGGCCCAGCAGGCCGCGCAGCGGCGAGCGCGAGCCGTCGCAGGCCAGGACCCATTGCGCATCGATGCGGTAGCTGCCGTCGGGCGTCTCCACGGTCAGCAGCGCGCCCTCGGCCTGCGGCTCGAGCGCCGTGACCTTGCTATGCCAGCGCAGGTCGATCAGCGGCAGCTGCAGGGCGCGCTCGACCAGGTAGGCCTCGGCGTAGTACTGCTGCAGGTTGATGAAGGCCGGGCGCTCGTGGCCGTCCTCGGGCAGCAGGTCGAAGCGGTACAGCGGCTGGTCCTTGAAGAAGACCTTGCCCAGGTTCCAGGACACGCCCTTGTCCACCATCGCCTGGCCCACGCCCAGGCGGTCCCAGATCTCCAGCGTGCGCTTGGAAAAGCAGATGGCGCGCGAGCCCGTGGACAGCCGGCAGTCGTTGTCCAGCAGCACTACGCGCTGGCCGCGCTGGGCCAGGTCGATGGCCAGCGACAGGCCCACGGGGCCGGCGCCGACGATGACCACGGGATGCCGGGCGGGCGTGTCCGCACCGGCGTCCTGGTCGGCATGGCGCTCGTAGGGGATGTGGATGGCCTGTATGTCTGCGCCGCTGCCGCGCAGCGCTTGCAGGGAGATGGCGGGGTGGGACATGGGGTTCGTCCTCTGTCGTGGGCGTATGAGAGAGAAAAGGCGCAGCCATCCCCGCCGGCATCAGGGAATGCCGGTGCGCGGGCGGGTGCGATGGGCAGGCGTGCCGGTGCTCAGGACCGGCACGCCGCCGTGGTTCAGCCTTCGAGCGCTTCCCACATCTTGCGGTCGCGCTCGGCGGTCCAGATGCGCGGGTCGGCATGGCCCGAGGCCTCGTCGTAGGCGCGGGTCACATCGAAGGGCATGCAGTGGTTGAAGATCACCCACTGGCCGTACTTGGGCTGCAGCTTGGCGAAGGCGGCCTCGTAGACCTTGCGCAGGTCCTGCTGGGCGTCGGCGCCGGCCTTGACCTCGGTCCACAGGTCGCTGATGAAGTCGCGCGTGCCGGCCAGGCCGGCCTGCACCTCGGCCGGCGTCTGCAGCGCGGCGCCCCGGCCTGGCACCAGCTTTTCGGGCTGCAGGGCGGCGATGGCGTCCAGCGTGTGCGGCCAGTCCTGGAAGTAGGCATCGCCCGCGTAGGGCGTGGCGCCGAACTCCACCAGGTCGCCGCTGAACAGCACCTTGTCCTGGGGCAGCCAGACCACGGTGTCGCCCTTGGTGTGGCCGCGGCCCAGCTGCAGGATCTGCACTTCCAGCTTGCCCAGCCACAGCGTCATCTTGCCGGTGAAGGTCAGGGTGGGCCAGGTCATGCCGTCGGGCACGCTTTCCACGTTCTGGAACAGGCGCGGGAAGCGGCCGATCTCGCTGGCCTTGTCCTGCTCGCCGCGCTCCACGATGAGGTCAAAGGTGTCCTGGCTGGCAATGATGTGCTCGGCGCCTTCCGCGAAGAAGGCCGAGGCGCCCAGCACGCGCACCGCGTGGTAGTGCGACAGCGTGACGTACTTGATGGGCTTGTCGGTGATCTCGCGGATGCGGCGGATCACGTCCTGCGCCATGACGGGCGTGGCCTGGGTGTCGATCACCATCACGGCGTCGTCGCCAATGATGATGCCGGTGTTGGGGTCGCCCTCGGCCGTGTAGGCGTAGGCGTGCTCGGAGAGCTTGTCGAAGCTGACCTGCTTGATTTCGAGGTCGGCGGCGGAGGCAAAGGTCTTGGTGGTCATGGGCATCCTGCTTTTGAAATGGACAAACGCATTTGTTTTTATCGAATGCCTGAATGCTAGGGAAAAATTCAACATTGAACAATTCGTTTGGCATAGTGAAAAACCCTCGGAGCCGCAAACTCCGGGTTCCAGCCCTCACAATGCCTGCCATGTCCGATGCCGCCTCTTCCCCGAACAGCCCCGTCTTCCTTCCTGACAGCAGCGATGACGAGCCCGCGCGCGGCCCGCGCGGCATCCAGAGCGTGGAAGTCGGCGGCCAGTTGCTCAAGGCACTGGCACGCACGGGCCGGCGCATGGCGCTCAAGGATCTGGCGCGCGAGGCCGAGATGACGGCGGCCAAGGCCCATCCCTACCTGGTGAGCTTTTGCAAACTGGGCCTGAT
Source organism: Delftia sp. CH05 (assembly GCF_009827015.1). Lineage (NCBI taxonomy): Bacteria > Pseudomonadati > Pseudomonadota > Betaproteobacteria > Burkholderiales > Comamonadaceae > Delftia > Delftia sp. CH05. The sequence goes on from NZ_WUMG01000046.1 coordinate 11,114, forward strand.
GGAGCAGGACCGCGCCAGCGGCCACTACGGCCTGGGGCCGCTGGCCATACAGATGGGGCTGATCAGCCTGCAGCAGGCCGATCCCGTGCGCCTGGCGATCGCCGAGCTGCCCGCGCTGGCGCAGGAGGTGGGCAGCACGGTGTCGATTGCCATGTGGAGCGGCCAGGGGCCGACCATCATTCGCGTGGAAGAGGGGCCCACCCATGTCTATGTGGCCATGCGCCACGGCACGCCCGCATCGCTGCGCCACACGGCCACGGGCAAGATCTTTGCGGCCTTTGGCGAGCCTGGGCGCATTGCGCCCCTGCTGGACGCGGAAGGCCACAGCCTGGAAGAGCCCGCCTTTGCAAAGGAGCTGGCCGCCATCCGCGCCAGCCGCCTGAGCCGGGTCGAGAACCAGCTGCTGTCAGGCGTGAGCGCGCTGGCCGTGCCGGTGTTCGACGGCTTTGGCCAGCTGGTGCTGGCCATTGCCGCCATCGGCCCCTCGGCCACGCTGGACCTGGACCCCCAGGGCCGGCCGGCCCGGCTGCTGCAGGCCCAGGCGCGCAGCCTGTCCCAGCGCCTGGGAGCGCCGGCCCAGGCCTGAGCGCGCAGCCCCCGGTGGGGTTCAGTGGCGCTTGGTCAAGGGTCAGTGCGTGAGCAGCAACTGGTCCCGGGCAGGCGCACGCCCTTCCAGCGTGAAGCCGGCCACCGTGCGCGACAGGTGGTGGGCTTGCTCGTTGAGCACGGACGATGCGGCGGTGGACTCCTCCACCAGCGCGGCGTTCTGCTGCGTGGCGCGGTCCATGTCGGCCACGGCCTGGTTGATCTGGCCGATGCCCACGCTCTGCTCGGTCATGGCGCCGTTGATCTCGACAATGATCTGGGAGACGCGCTGGATGCCGTCCACGATCTCGCCCATGGTCTGGCCGGCCGCGCGCACGCGCTCCGTGCCCATGGCCACGCTGGCGCCGGAGGCGTCGATCAGGGTCTTGATCTCCTTGGCGGCCGCCGCGCTGCGGTGGGCCAGGCTGCGCACCTCCGAGGCCACCACGGCAAAGCCCCGGCCCTGCTCACCGGCGCGGGCGGCCTCGACGGCGGCATTGAGCGCCAGGATGTTGGTCTGGAAGGCGATGGCGTCGATGACGCCGATGATCTCGCCGATCTTGGACGAGGCCCGGGAGATGTCGTCCATGGTGCTCACGGCGCTGCCCACCACGTCGCCACCCTTGGTGGCCGAGCTGCTGGCCGACTGGGCCAGGCGCGTGGCCATGGCGGCCGCCTCGGCCGACTGGCGCACATTGGCCGTCAGCTGCGACAGCGAGGCCGAGGTCTCCTGCAGGCTGCTGGCCGAGGATTCGGTGCGGTTGGACAGGTCCAGGTTGCCCAGCTTGATCTCGTCGGTGGCGGTCTTCATGGACTCCACGCCGTTGCGCACATCCTTGAGCACGGTGCCGATCTGCTCGACGAAGCCGTTGAAGGACGAGGCGATCTGCGCCACTTCGTCATTGCCCGACACCGGCAGGCGCTGCGTCAGGTCGCCGCCGCCCGAGCCGATCTTGTCCATGGCGTCGCGCACCTGGGACAGGCGCCGGAAGGACTGGGCCGTCAGCGCCGCCGCCACGGCCGTGGCCAGGCAGGCCAGCAGCACGATGGCGATGGCCAGCGTCTTGAGCACGCTTTGCAGGCCGGTCGTGGCCTCGGCCTTGTCCAGCGCGACCACCAGCAGCCAGTCCGTGCCTTGCACCGGGCGGGCCTTGAGCAGCTTGGCGCTGCCGCCCAGGTTCACTTCCAGCGGCGCCGTGGCGCTGGCCAGCGCGGTCAGCGCGGCCGGCGTCAGCAGCTCGGAGATGTCGGAGGTGGGCTTGAGCAGCAGCTTGGCATCGGCATGCGCCAGCACCTGGCCGTCACGGCTGACCACGAAGCCCAGGCTGCCGGGCGTGGGGCGGATGGCGGAGACCACCTCGCGCACGCCCTCCAGCGGCACGGCGCCGCTGATCACGCCCTGCAGCGCGCCGCCGCGCAGCATGGGCGCCACGAAGGCCACATAGGGCACGCCCGTGGTGGAGTCGCCATAGGGCTTGGTCAGGGCCAGCTTGCCGGCCTGCACGGCGCTCTTGTACCAGGGGCGGGCCGTGGGGTCGTAGTCGGGCGGAGTGCTGGTGGTGGACTTGTAGGTCTTGTCTTCCCAGCCCACCGTGGTGATGGGAAAGCCGCTGGCCTGGCCCATGTGGGCGGCAAAGCCCTGCGGGTCGCCGTGCTCGATCACGGCGGCGGCGGCGCTGACGGCGCGTGCCTTGGAGGCCACCCACTGGTCGATGGCCATGGTGTTGCCGGCGGTGATGGCGTCCAGGTCCTGTTCAATGGTCTGGAAAGTGCTGCCGCGAACGATGTGGTACGTGGCAGCCCCCGTGATGGCAAGGGCGCCGACCACGGTGGCTGTGCTGATGGCAAGGATCTTGGAGCGAAGGGTCTGGAGCATGGCGCGGCAAGGGAAGACTGAGGACTCCGCAAGCCGCAATGGCCGGGCATGCGGCCCTGTCATTAACGCACAATTTGTTTCATTTTTGACGACATGCCAACCCTGTGGTGGCGTGCACCAACTTGCGCGCAACACCTGTCATAGAGGCATTTGCTGCAGTGCACCATTGCAGTGCGGTGTGACATGTTGCTGTAACGCAACCGTCGCGGGACTTTCATGGCCGCTTTCCACAATGGCGGCACGCAGGCAAACCGAGTGGCACAGGCAGGTCACCGACTGCGTCCAACATGACGAGGAAGGCGGGCATATGGACGTTCTGGACACCCTTCGCAACGCGGCGATCGAGATCGCCAAGCCCCCGCTTTCCGCGCTTCTCCAGCCACCCCAGGCCGCGGACAAACCGCTGCGGCTGGATGTGCGCTGGGCCCGCCATCTCGACGAGGTGCGCCAGGTGCAGCGCCTGCGCCACGCGGTGTTCGCCGCCGAGATGGGCGCCGTGCTGCAGACGCCGCTGGCCGGGCACGACATCGATGCCTTCGACGACTTCTGCGAGCACCTCATGGTCTGCGATGCCGACAAGGGCGTGGTCATCGGCACCTACCGCCTGCTCACTCCCACCCAGGCGCTGCGCGCCGGGGGCCTGTACTCCGACCAGGAATTCGACCTGGGCCCGCTCGCCGCCTGGCGCCCGCGCATGGTGGAGCTGGGCCGCAGCTGCGTGCACGCATCGCACCGCCAGGGCGGCGTGATCCTGGCGCTGTGGGGCGCGCTGGCCGAATTCATGCAGCGCAACCGGCTCGACGCCATGGTCGGCTGCGCCAGCATCCCCATGCAGTACCCGGGGCTGGCCCATGGCGAGGGCCCGGCGCGCGTCTGGCAGCAACTGCGCCAGACCCATCTGGCCGAGCCCGAGCTGCAGGTGCGTCCCCGCGTGGCCCTGCCCGAGGAGCTGGCATCCATCAGCACCAGCGGCATGAGCGTGGAGCCGCCTGCGCTGATCCAGGGCTACCTGCGCACGGGGGCCAAGGTGCTGGGCGCGCCGGCCTGGGACAGCGACTTCAACACGGCCGACCTGCCCATCATGATGCGCATGCAGGACCTGCCTTCGCGCTACCTGCGCCTGTTCACGCGGCGCGGCTGAGGCCGTCGCAGCGTTTTGGGGAAATTGGGAATTTTCGGAAAGAGAGGGCGGAGCCGGCTTCTTGTGCAATGGGCCGGACCGTGATGTGCATCACAGGGCTGTCACAAAGACCGTGCATGATGCTGGATGTGGGCTGAAGCAGACACCCGGACGGAGGCAGGTAACCTGCACCGGACTGACCGGGCCTTGGTCCACGCCAATTGCAGGCCGCAGCCTTTTCGGGGCTGCGGCCTTTTTCATGGGCAATTCCTGAGTTACCGGGCAGTGGGCGGGGCATCGGCCAGCAGGCGCTGGTGTTCGATCTTCACGCAGCGGTCCTGCACGGTCCACAGGCCCGCAGCGCGGGCCAGTTCCAGGGCCTTGTCGTTGACCACGCCCAATTGCAGCCACAGGCAGCGCGCGCCGACGGCAACGGCCTCGGCGGCCAGCGGCGGGATGTCCTCGCTCTTTCGGAAGCAATCGACCATGTCGATGCGCAGGCCCTGTGCGTCCAGCGCGGCCGCAGCGTCGGCCAGGCTGGCATGGACGGGCTCGCCCAGGATGCTTCCGCCTTCGCGTGCCACCACGGGGTTCACGGGAACGATGCGGTAGCCGTGGCGCTGCATGTACTGCGAGGCCTGGTGGCTGGGCCGCTCGGGCTGCGGCGACAGGCCGACCACGGCCAGGGTGCGGCACTGCACGAGGATGTCGCGCAGGCGGGAGTCTGTTGCTGTATCGCTCATGCGCCGCAGTGTACGCAGCGCCTGCCGTTCAGGCGGGCAGGGCTGTCGCGTCCGCAGCATGGCGCCGGCGCAGCACCATCCCCCAGCCCAGCCCCAGCACGGCGGCCGTGGCCGAGGCCAACAGCACGCCCAGCTTGGCGGCATTGAGCAGGGCCTCGCTGTCAAAGGCCAGCGTGGCGATGAAGATGGCCATGGTGAAGCCAATGCCTGCCAGCAGGCCTGCCAGCAGCGTGTCGCCCCAGCCCATGCCCGGCGGCAGCGCGCACAGCCGCAGGCGCACGGCCAGCCAGCAGCTGATCAGCACGCCCAGCGGCTTGCCCAGCACCAGGGCCAGGGCCACGCCCCACATCACGGCCGAGGTGCCCGCCGCATCGATGCCAGCGGTGCCCGCCCCCTGCAGCGGCACGCCGGCATTGGCCAGCGCAAACAGCGGCATCACGCCAAAGGCCACCCAGGGATGCAGGTCCGCCTGCACGCGCTCCACGGGCGCGGCGCTTTCGCGGCCGGCCAGCGCATGCACGGGCGTCACCAGGCCCAGCACCACGCCGGCCAGCGTGGGATGGGCGCCGGTCTGCCAGATGCCCCACCAGAGCACGGCTCCCGGCAGCACATAGGCCCAGGCGCGGCGCACGCCCAGCGACTGCAGCAGGAACACGCCGGCCAGGCCGGCGGCGGCCACCAGCAGCTGGCTCCATTGCAGCCCGCCCGAATAGAACAGCGCAATGATGAGCACGGCCACCAGGTCGTCGATGATGGCCAGCGCCAGCAGGAACACGCGCAGCGCGGGCGGCAGGCCCCGGCCCAGCAGGGCCAGCACGCCCATGGCAAAGGCGATGTCGGTGGCCGTGGGCACGGCCCAGCCATTGCGCAGCGGCGGCGCGGCGTTGAAGGCCAGGAAGATCAGGGCCGGCGCCACAACGCCGCCCAGCGCGGCCATCACGGGCAGCAGCGCCTGGCGCGGCCGGGCCAGTGCGCCGGAATGCATCTCGCGGCGTATCTCCATGCCGACCACGAGAAAGAACACGCTCATCAGCGCATCATTGACCCAGAAATGCAGGGATTGCGACAGCTGCCACGGTCCCAGGCCCACGCTCAGCGGCGTGTGCCACAGCGCCTCGTAGGAGCCGGCCCAGCCGGAGTTCGCCCAGAGCAGGGCGGCGGCCGCTGCCAGCAGCAGCACGATGCCGCCCGCGGCCTCGGCATGGGACCAGCGGGACAGGAAGGCGCCGACGCGATCGGCGAAAGACAGGAAAAGGGGCGTGCGCGGGCCGGACGGCCGCGGGGTCGTGTAGGTGTTCATGTGCAAAGCAGCAAAGGGGCCTTGCGGCCCCGGTGCGCAGGCGGCCCGACCTGCGCTGAAAACACCTGTCCTGCCGCCCCGTGCGGTCTGGACACCCAGCCGCCATTATAAAAGAAGCCCCCACTCCCTTTGCTGCGCAAGGTCCGCTGCCCCCCGAGGGGGCCGCTTTTTGCCTTGGGGCGGCCCGGCGGCAAAAATCGGCGGCCGGGACTCTTGCGCAAGACCGTGCGGATTCAGGGCCTGGGCGGTTCGTTGCGCGAGACGCATTCGGCCAGCAGCCCCAGCGAGGACAGCGCAATCATGAAGACCAGGAACACATAGGCCGCCGTAGCCACGCCCAGGCTCATGCTGAAGCCCCATTGCAGCACCGAGCAGGCCATGCCGGTCTGCGGATACATGGCCGTGCATTGCGATGCGGCCGGCATGTGCACGTACCAGGTGATGGCCACCAGCATGGCGCCCGCCACCATGGCGGCATTGCCCCAGGGATGGGTCTGCGGGTGGTAGAGCGCATAGATCAGCGCCACGGGAACGGCCAGGCCCCAGGCGAACATCATCAGCCAGCTGAACACCGGCGAGACCGCCAGGATGGACTGCAGCCATCCCATCTTGGGCAATCCGTTGACGAAGCCCAGCAGGTCCCAGACAAAGGGCAGGACGATCCCCGCCACAGCCAGGCTGGCCAGTCCCAGCGCCAGCAGCAATCCCTTGCCGCGTGAACGATGGTGCACCCCCGAAGGGTGCGAATGGGTGATCAGTGCATGCATGGCCCACCTCCTGTGTCGTGCAGGGCGGGCAGTTGCCGCGCGGGCGGGTCCGGAGTCGGGCGGCAGCCGCGGCGCCTAGCGTTCGGATTGCGGTATTCCCCGGATGGATCCAGTCTAGGACGGCGTGCACTGCAACAGATGTAGGTCTTGCACCTACCCAAAATCGGGGTTTGTCCCAGGAGGGGGTGCCGTCAAAGCGCGGCCAGCGCCCCCAGCACCTCGCCCTTGGACAGCAGTTCGCTGAGCACCACCGGCGGCTTGCCCGGCGCATGCAGCACATAGACGGGCACGCCGCTGCGGCCCAGCTGCTGCAGCGCGGCGGTGATGGCCGGGTCGCGCCGCGTCCAGTCGGCGCGCAGCAGGGTCACGCCGTGCCTGTCGAAGGCGGCCAGCACCTCCTCATGGTTGAGCGTGGTGCGCTTGTTGACCTGGCAGGTCACGCACCAGGCGGCCGTGTAGTCCACGAACACGGGCTTGCCCGCCGCCTGCAGCTCGGCCACGCGGGCGGCCGACCATGGCTGCCAGCGCTGGCCTGCAGCGGACGCCATGCCCGTGCCCTCCGCCTGGGCAGGTGTGGCGATCAGCGGTGCGGTGGTGGCCAGCAGCGCGCCCCCCAGCACCACGGCCAGCGTGGCCAGCACGGCCCGCGTGCGGCCCTTGAGCGTCAGCGTCCAGACCAGGGCGCTGAAGGCCAGCAGCAGGGCCAGCAGCGCGGTGGCGGCGTCGATGCCGCTCTGGTGCCCCAGCACCCAGACCAGCCAGACCACGGTGGCGAACATGGGAAAGGCCATGGCACGGCGGAAAGTGTCCATCCAGGCGCCAGGGCGTGGCAGCCAGCGCACTACGGCGGGAACGAAGCTGGCCAGCAGATAGGGCAGGGCCATGCCCAGGCCCAGGGCGGCGAACACCGTCAGCGCCTGCAGGGCCGGCATGTCGATGGCAAAGCCCAGCGAGGCGCCCATGAACGGCGCCGTGCAGGGCGAGGCAATGGCCACGGCCAGCACGCCGGACAGAAAGGCATCGGCCACCGGGTGGCGCGCATGCGCCGCAGCCCAACGCCCGGGCAGCATGGAGCCGAACTCGAACAGGCCTGCCAGGTTCAGGCCCAGCAGGGTGAACAGGGCTGCCAGCAGGGCCACGATGGCCGGCGACTGCAGCTGAAAGCCCCAGCCCAGCTGCTCGCCTGCCGCGCGCAGCGCCAGCAGCAGCCCGCCCAGGGCCAGGAAGGACAGGACCACGCCGGCCGTATAGGCCAGCCCGCCCAGGCGCTGGGCGCGGCGGTCCTGTCCATGGCGTGCAAAGCCCAGGATCTTGATGGCCAGCACCGGGAAGACGCAGGGCATGAGGTTGAGGATCAGTCCACCCACCAAGCCACCGAGCAGGGCCATCCACAGGCTGGCGGCGCTGGCAGCAGGCGCAGCGGCCTGGTTGGCCGCCAGGGCCGCAGCCAGTGCGGGCGAGACGCTGGCCATGGCGGCAGCCGTCCAGCGGCCCTCGACCGGGGCCTCGGCGCGCCAGGCCACGGGCTGGCCCTGCTCCAGCGCTGCGGCGCGCTCGGCGGGCGGCAGGGCCAGGACCACGGGCAGCTTGGCCGGAGTGTCGCCGCGCATGTCGGACAGCGGCAGTTCGGCCACCCAGGCTGTGCCGTCCCAATGCTGCTGCCAGTCCTTGCCCAGTTCGGCCGCGTGGTGGAAGGTGTCGGAAGATTCGGGATAGAAGTCCAGCGTGCGGCCCTGCAGGGATTCCGGCAGGCCCTCGATGCGCAGCTGCACGCGCTCGTCGGGCGTCCTGCCTTGTGCGGCAGGCTGGCTGGCCGGCACCACCTTGGCCTGGGCCGGCGCGGACAGTGCCTGGGGCTTGAGCGCCCAGGCCTGGGTGAAGGCCTGACCCTGGCCTGCCGTGCTGCCCTGCACGGGCAGCTGCAGCTGGAAATCGCCTTCCTCGGGAATGCACTCCACGCGGCAGACCAGCCAGTTCGCATGCAGGCGCAGGTCCAGCATGCCGGACGCGGGCGGCTTGAAGTCGGGGGCCACCTGCACGGGCACGGGCAGCAGCACCTGGCCCTCATAGCCGTAGTTGAGCAGCGGGCCCACGCGCAGCGCCTCGGGCACGGGCCACTGGATCTCGCTCGCCGTCAGGCCCGCAGGCAGCTGCCAGTTCAGCTCGGTGGCCAGGCCGGAGTCACCGGCGTTCTTCCAGTAGGTATGCCATTCGGGCTGGTGGGTGATCAGCAGGCCCAGCCACAGTGTCTGGCCAGGCTGTACGCCTTCGGGCGCCTGGGCCACGAGTTCGGCGCGCACGCGCGGCGTGTCCACGGTCGCTGCCGCCCCGCTGCCGGTTTTCAGGCGGATCTGCGCGCCGGCCTGGAAGGCCAGCAGGCTGGAGGCGGCCAGAAGGAAGGCAAGAAGCCAGAAGGCGAGGCGCTGGGGTGCGGTGTGGCGAGGAGGCGTTTGGAGTGGCATGGCGGACTATGGGAGCCCGGGGCGGGATCTTTGGTTCCCCTGGCTACAGGCGGCGATGGTAGCGGCCATGCGCCATGGAATCCTCTGTGCGTTGTTGCAAGACGATTGGCAAAAGATATCGTTGCATAGGCGCTTGGTATTGGACAGGCGATAGGTCCGTTGCCCATCATGGGCCGGCCACCCATCCGGGATAGAGCAACACAAGGAGACAAGCCATGCAGGAGACATCTCGCCGCCAATTCCTGGCCGCCGGCGCGGCAGCGGCCGCCGCCTGGGGGCTGCCGCAGCACGCGCGCGCGGCCGCTGCCTATCCCGACAAGTCCGTGCGCGTGATCGTGCCCTTTCCCGCCGGTGGCACCACCGACGTGGTGGCGCGGCTGGCCATGCAAAAGCTCGGGGAGCTGACCGGCCAGTCCTTCGTGGTGGACAACAAGGGCGGTGCCAACGGCGTCATCGGCACGGAACTGGCCGCCCGCGCCACGCCCGACGGCTACACCCTGCTGATGAACACGGCCGGCGCGCAGACCCTGAGCCCGGTGCTCTACAAGACCAGCTACGAGGCGCTGGCCAGCTTCGAGCCCATCAGCCATCTGTGCGACGTGGGCTTCGTCCTCATTGCGCGCAAGGACCTGCCCGTGAACAGCCTGCAGGAGCTGGTTGACATGGCCAAACAGGGCAAGCCGCTGAGCGTGTCCTCGGGTAGCAGCATGATTTCGCTGATCACCGAGCAGTTCAAGAAGGTGATTGGCGCGCCGGGCATCGTCAACGCCCAGTACAAGGGCACGGCGCCGCAGATGCAGGCCGTGGTGGCGGGCGAGGTGGATTTCTCGTTCGACTCCTTCACCTCGGTGGAGATGATCCGCACGGGCAAGGTCAAGGCCCTGGCCGTGCTGCTGCCCCAGCGCGCCGAAGTCTTTCCCCAGGTGCCCACCATCAAGGAGGCCGGCGTGGACGGCATGGGCTTCAGTTCCTGGTCGGGCCTGCTGGCGCCAAAGGGCACGCCCCGCGACATCGTGGCCCAGCTCGCGCAGCAGATGGACAAGGTCATGCAGATGCCCGACGTGCTGGCCAAGCTGCGCAGCTACAGCTATGTGCCACGCCGTGGCACGCCCGAGGAGTTCGCGCGGCTGATCGAATCCGACAACGAGCGCTGGAAGCGCATCGTCAGGGAATCCAACTTCAAGGTCGAATGAGACGCGGGGCGGGGGCTAAGATCATGGCCATGCCAAGCTCCCCGCCTCCACACACGTCCCTCGGTACCTGGCCATCGCGCTGGTGGGCCGAAGTATCGGCGCGCGATTTCGCGCTGGCCCAGGCGGGGCTTGCCGCGGAAACCGTGGCGGTGCTGCCCGTGGCCGCCGTGGAGCAGCATGGGCCGCACCTGCCGCTGTCCGTCGATGCCCGCCTGCTGCAGGGCGTGATCGATGCGGCCCTGCCGCTGCTGCCGCCCGAGCTGCCCGCGCTGTTCCTTCCCCCGCAGAACATCGGCTTCAGCGTGGAGCACCAATCCTTTGCCGGCACGCTGACGCTGTCGCCCGCCACGGTGATCGCACTGTGGACCGAGCTGGGCGCTTGCGTGGCACGCGCCGGCGTGCGCCGGCTGCTGCTGCTCAACGGCCATGGCGGACAGGTCAGCGTGATGGACATCGTGGCGCGCGAGCTGCGCATGCGCCATGGCCTGCTGGTCTACAGCAGCAGCTGGTTCGGACTGGTGGACGATGCGGCCAATGCGCAGTTCAGCGCGCATGAGCACCGCTTCGGCATCCATGGCGGCGAGGTGGAGACGTCGATGATGCTGCACCTGGCGCCTTCGACCGTGCGCATGGAGCATGCGCGGGACTTTCATTCCACTTCGGAGGATAGGGCGCAGCGGCATGCCTTGCTGGGCAATGGGCGAAGCGCCAAGATGGGCTGGGCCATCGAGGACTACAACGTTTGCGGGGCGGTGGGGAATGCTGCGGGGGCTACGGCCGAGCGGGGGGCCTTGATGGTGGAGGCTTCGGCTCGGGGGTTGGTGCGGTTGTTGTCCGAGATGGTTGCGCTGCCTGCGGATACTGTCGGAAGGGCGCCGGAGCCGCTGTAGGTTTGTTGCGGGGTCGTTTTTGGACCCTGCCGGGTGGTGGTTTTGCGAGGCCGGGATTCGGCCCGGCGGCCGACCTACTTTCTTGCCGCGCAGCAAGAAAGTAGGCAAAGAAATGCGCCCAAATGTCCGCGACCCCTTCGCTGCGCTGCGGGGCCACCTGCGCCGTGACGGTTGCGGGGTTCGCCGTGAAACTCTCTTCGCGCTGCGCGCTACGTTCAAACATCACGGCGAGTCAGATGACGAAGCAGTCCTGTCCTTCGGCAGGACTGCAACCCCGCAACCGCCACGACGCAGGCGCTGACATACGGGGAGTTGTTGCGGGCCTTCGCTGCGCTCGGCCTTTTTTACTGTTTCGGGATCTTGGCCTGGACGATCACGTCGCCCCAGCGCTTGATTTCCGACTGCAGCAATTGCGCGGTCTGCTCGGCCGTGCTGGACTGGGCCTGGACGTTCATCTCGCGCAGTTTCTGCGTGACTTCGGGGGAGTTCACGGCGGCGGCGATTTCCTTGTTCAGGCGGGCGATGATTTCCGGAGGGGTCTTGGCGGGGGCGGCCAGGGCGTTCCAGGAAGAGGCGACGAAGCCCTTGACGCCTGACTCCTGGGCCGTGGGCACGCCGGGCAGCAGGGCCGAGCGCTTGTCGCCGGTGATGGCCAGCAGGTTGACGGCCTTGGAGTTGATCTGGCCCATGATGGGCGTGAGGATTTCCACGGCCGCGTCGATCTGCCTGCCCCGCAGGGCCGTGACCACGGCGGGAGTGCCGTTGAAGGGCACGATCTGGGCGTCGATGCCGGCCGTGGTCTTGAACAGTTCGGCCGCCAGGTGCTGGGTGCTGCCGATGGCGATGCTGCCGATGTTGAGCTTGCCGGGGTGGGCCTTGGCCCAGGCCACCAGCTCGCCCAGGTTCCTGAAGCGCGAGTCGCTGGCGGTGAGCACGCCGATGTCGAAGTAGCCCAGGGTGGATATCGGCGTGAAGTCCTTGACCATGTCGAAGGGCAGTTGGTTGAAAAGCCCCACGGTGACGGCGCTGCCGTTGGACAGGAGGAACAGCGTGTGTCCGTCAGGCGCGGACTTGGCCACGGTGTCGGCTGCGACGATGCCGCCCGCGCTGGGCTTGTTGTCGATGATGACGGGCTGGCCCAGCTGCGAGGCCAGCTTTTGCGCAACGACGCGCGAGGTGACGTCGGCCACGCCGCCTGCGCCAAAGGGCACGACGATGCGGATGGGCTTTTTCGACAGGGGCTGGGCCTGGCTGGTGATGGCGGCCAGCAGCAGGGCCGCGCAGGCCAGGGCGCTGCGCGTGAAGCGGCGTTTGTTCATGGGTCTTTTGTCTCCTGGCCGGCCAGTGTGGCGCAAAAGCGCAGGCCGGCCCAGATCGCCCGTGTTCTGGCTGCTATGCCCTGGCGCAATAGCCGTGTGGCAGCCTGGCCGGGGGCTGGATCAGGCGTGCGTGATCCAGCTGCGGTGCTCGTCCGTGTCCAGGTGGTTGAGCGTGTTGAAGGTCTGCAGCATCAGGCGCTTGGGGCTGGTGGTGAACTCGGTCACGGCGCTGTTGCGGATGCGCATGTTCAGCGCAATGGTGACCTCCGGCGAGGTGCCCAGCACATGGCCCACGGCGGTGGAGATGGGGCCGCCGCTGCTGACCAGCAGCACGTTTTCGTCGGCATGTTCGTGCCGCACGCGCTCCAGCACCTGACGCACGCCGCCGGAGAAGTCGTTCCAGCTGGGCATGCCCTTGGGGCTGATGGTGCCGGCCATCCACTGGGCCAGGGCATCGCACAGCAGCCGGAAGTGGTGGCGGTACAGCTCGGGTGTGTCGGGCTTGGGCAGGGGCGCCGGATGGATGGCCTGCAGCAGCGCGCCGCTGTCGTATTCATCGAGGCCTGCAAGCGCCTGGGTGCGGTGCTGCTCGGCAGGCAGGCTGCCCAGGCCTTCGGCAATGCCGGCCAGCGTCTGCGCATGGCGGCGCAGCGTGCCCGTGTAGACCGCGTCGAAGCGCAGGCCGCGCTCTCGCCAGTAGGCACCCAACCTTTGCGATTGCGCCTGGCCGCGTTCGCTGAGCTGGTCGTAGTCTTCGGCACCAAACGAGGCCTGGCCATGGCGCACAAGATAGAGGGTTCCCATGGCGCGGATTGTGGCCAGCGCTGGCGCCGGCGTTTGTCCTGCGGGCGACTGGCTGCCGCCTTGGCGACAGATTCCAGCACCCCGGCAGCCCTTACAACAGCACCTGGCCGCTCACGCACTCCACCACATGGCCGCCTATCCACAGCGCGCCCTGGGCGTCCTCGCTGACATGCACGCGGCCGTCGCGGCCCACGCAGCAGCCCTGGCTGGCGATGTAGGGCGCGCGCAGCAGGCCTTCGCCGCGCAGCCACAGGGCCAGGCTGGCGTTGAGGCTGCCGGTGACGGGGTCTTCGGTGACGCCGACGGGGCTGGCGAAGCCTCGCACTTCCAGGCTGGGGGCGGCATCCGCATCGGCCCCGGCCGGGCGCTGGCCCGTGGCAAAGGCGCGTGCCTCGCGGCTGCTGCGGCCGATCAGTGCCGGTGCATCTTGCGCGCTTTCGTACAGCGCGCAGGCACCCACCTTGGTGTTCAGCGCCTTGAGCCTTGCATGGTCGGGCTCCAGCGCCAGCACCAGGTCGGGATGCTCGAAGAGCACGCCCATCCAGCGCGGGCCGTTGTCCAGCCAGGCGGCGCGCAGGATCTGGCCGGGCTCCGCGCCCAGCGCGGCAGCCACCTCGGCCAGCAGGCCCGGCTCCACGGCGCCGATGTCGGTGGCCGGTGCCTGGAAGGCCAGGCGTCCGTCCTGGCGCGCAATCGAGATCAGCCCCTTGGCGCATTCCTGCACGATGCGCCCCGCCTGCTGCGGCACGCCGCCCTGCGCCAGCCAGGCGTGGCAGCTGCCCAGCGTGGGATGGCCGGCAAAGGGCAGCTCGCCGCCCGGCGTGAAGATGCGCACGCGGTAGTCGGCGCCTGCGGCGCGGCCGGCCTCGGTGGGCGGCAGCACGAAGGTGGTCTCCGACAGATTGGTCCAGGCCGCGAAGGATTGCATCTGCGTATCGGTCAACCCGGTGGCGTCGAGCACGACGGCCAGCGGATTGCCCAGGTAGGGCCGTGCCGTGAACACGTCCACGGTCATGAAGGGGCGCTGGCGGGAGACGTATGCAGGTGTCATGGCAATGGGCAGATGGAAGGGAGGATGGAAAAGCCGACGGCAAGCCGGACTTTGGTTCGACTGCGTGTCGGCTTCCCTCTGGCCCAAGCAGGTAACTGGCCCAAACACCAGGGACGCCGAGCAAGAGCCGCCTCACGGCGGGGGCGCCTAGCCGAGGGCGTCGTCCCCCTCCCTTGCGAAGCAAGTAGAGAGGGGGAAGCGGCGCTAGCCGCTCAGGGGGTGGTTTACATCGTGGAGCGGATGGCGGCAGCCAGGGCGGCGATGCCCTTGTCGATCTGCTCGGCCGACACGGTCACGTAGGACAGGCGCAGCGTGTTGGCCTGGGGATCGTCCGCGTAGAACGGCGCGCCGGGCACGAAGGCCGTGCCGCGTTCCACAGCGGCGGGCAGCAGCTTTTGCGCATCCATGCCCTTGGGCAGGCGAACCCACAGGAACATGCCGCCCACGGGACGGGTCCACTGCACGTCCAGGCCGGCCATTTCGCGTTCCAGCGCGGCCAGCATGGCGTCGCGCTGGCGCTTGTACATGGCGCGGATGGTGGGCACGTGGCGGTCCAGGAATCCGTCCTTGATGACCTCGGACACCACGCGCTGGTTGAAGCCGGGCGTGTGCAGGTCGGCCGCCTGCTTGGCCTGCAGCAGCTTGTTGTAGACGGACTTGGGCGCCACCAGGAAGCCGATGCGCAGGCCAGGGGCCAGCACCTTGGAAAACGAGCCCAGGTAGATCACGCCTTCGGGGTTGCGCGCGGCCAGCGGCAGGGCAGGGGGCTGCTCGAACCACAGGTCGCCATAGGGGTTGTCCTCGATCAGCGGTATGTCGAGTTCACGCGCCTTGTCCACCAGGGCCTGGCGGCGTGCCTCGGCCATGGTGCGGCCGGTGGGGTTCTGGAAGTTGGGCAGCACGTAGGCCAGGCGGGCCTTGTCGGCGCCGGTGCCGGCCTTGGCGGCGAAGTCCTCGACGAGGATGCCGTCGTCATCGCTGTCCACGCCCACGGGAATCGGTTCCTGCGGCGCAAAGGCCTGCAGCGCGCCCAGGTAGGTGGGCTTTTCGACCAGCATGCGGCTGCCGCGGTCCAGGAAGACCTTGCCGATCAGGTCCAGCGCCTGCTGCGAGCCCGTGGTGATCAGCACCTGGTCGGGGTCCACTTCCCAGGGCAGGAAGTCGGCCACGGCCTGGCGCAGGGGCGCGAAGCCTTCGCTGGTGGCGTATTGCAGGGCCGCTGCGCCATCGCGCTGCATCACGGTCTGGCAGGCCTGGGTGAACGCGTCCAGCGGGAAGGCCAGCGGCGAGGGCAGGCCGCCCGCCATGCTGATGATGCCGGGACGGTCGGTGAGCTTGAGGATTTCGCGGATGGCGGAGGGGTTCATCTTGGCAGCACGGTCTGCCAGCGTCCAGGTCGTCATAAAAAAAGCAGTTCCAGGTCTTTGCGGTGCCCGCCATGCGGGCGGGCTGGTATGGGTTGCCATGCCGTCGTGGGGCACGGGCCGGCCGCATGTGAAGAGCGCAGTGCGGATGGTGCTTTCGCTCTTGCGCCGGCAATGAGGGTATTTTGTCGCGGCCGTGAAGGGTCTGCGCATCCTCCCTTCAATAGCTGGGCAGGCCAGTACGGCCTTTGCCTGGGTGTGGATGGCAGACCCTCATGCGGCCACCATCCACATCGCCGTCAGCGCCAGCATGGCCGCCATGGCACGGTTGAACCACAGCAGCCTGCGTCCCTGGGCCAGCCAGTGGCGCAGCAGTGCGCCCACGCAGGCATACAGCAGATTGCTGGAGAAGGCATAGGCGGCCATGACGGGCAGCACCACGGACAGGCGCTCGCTCAGGTCGTCGTGCCCCGCCAGCCAGCCGGCCACGATGGCCAGGGCCAGCAGCCAGGCCTTGATGTTCACGAATTGCAATCCCACGCCCTGCCAGAAACCCACCTGCAGCTGCTGCTGAGATTGCAGTGATGCCATCTGTGCGCTGCGGCTCAGGCGCCAGGCCATCCACAGCAGGTAGCCGATGCCGGCGGCCTTGACCAGCCACAGCAGCAGCGGTGCCGCCACGATCGCCGCGCCCACGCCGGCCGTGCTCAGCACCAGCAGCAAGCACCAGCCCACGGGCACGGCCAGGACGAAGCGCAGCGCCGGGCGCAGGCCGTGGTTGGCGGCCAGGGCCGTGGACAGCGTGGTGTTGGGGCCGGGGCTGAAGCTCATGGAAGCGGCGAGCAGCAACAAGGCGGTGAGTTCGGACGGTGGCATGAGGCGGTGGCCCCGGAGGTCTCCATACAGGCGGCAAGGGGCTGTTGGGGAGGAGGGCACGGCAGGCCTGCTCCGCAGCACGAATGCCTGCAATATAGGTGCAAGACCTGTACAGTACCAATACAGTTGAACCCTCAATTGCATGTTCTGTATCGGCGCCCATCCCGATACAGTGACGTTTTGGTGACTCCCTCATGCCCGTTCCCCTTTCGCGGCTGGCGCCGCAGACCCTGAGTACCCAGCTGGCCGAACGCCTGGGAGAGCGCATCCGCATGCGCCTGCTGCCGGCGGGCGCACGCCTGCCCTCGGTGCGCGAATGCGCGCGCCAGCAGGGCGTGAGCACGCACACGGTGGTGGCCGCCTACGACCTGCTGCAGGCCCAGGGCCTGGTCGAGGCGCGGCCGCAAAGCGGCTTTTTCGTGCGCGATTTCGTGCAGGACGCACCGCTGCTGCAGTCCGAACAGGCCCGCGCCGCGCCTGCGGACGAGGCCACCGGCGCGCCCAAGGGCACGCGCATCAATGCCTCCATGCTGGTGCGCGGCATGTTCCACCAGAGCGTGGGCGGCAGGCCCCAGCCCGGCGCGGGCGTGCTGCCGGCCCAATGGCTGGAGGCAGGCTTTCTGGCCGCTGCCATGCGCAAGGCCTGCTCGGGAAAATCCCTGCACGACTCCTGCGTGGGCTATGGCGACCCGCTGGGCGACATCAGCCTGCGCGAGGCGCTGTCGCGGCGCCTGGCGCGCCTGGGCATTGCGGCGGCGCCGCAGCACATCATCACCACCATGGGCGCAACGCATGGGCTGGACGTGGTCAGCCGGGCCCTGCTGCAGCCGGGCGATCCGGTGATGGTGGAGGAGCCCGGCTGGGCCGTGGAGTTCGCGCGCCTGGCATCGCTGGGCATGCGCGTGCTGCCCGTGCCGCGCGGCCCCGACGGGCCGGACCTGGCCGTGATGCAGCGGTACTGCGAAAGCTGCGCGCCCAAGCTCTACGTCAGCGTGAGCGTGCTGCACAATCCCACCGGCTACAGCCTGTCGCCGGCCAGCGCCCACGAGGTGCTGCAGCTGGCGCGGCGATTCGGCTTCTACGTGGTGGAGGACGATACCTATGGCGAGATCGCGCCCGACCACGCCGCACGCATGACCGTGCTGGACCGCCTGGGCCACAGCATCTACGTGAGCGGCTTCGCCAAGCTGCTGGCGCCCAACTGGCGCGTGGGCTATCTGGCGCCGCCGCCTGCGCTGGTGGAGCGCCTGGTGGACACCAAGCTGCTGTCCACGCTGACCACCCCCGCACTGACGGAACGCGCCCTGGCCCACTGCATGGACCAGGGCCAGCTGCGCCGCCATGCCGAGCGCCTGCGCCAGCACCTGGCCCAGGCCCGCATGCGCAGCGTGGCACTGGCCCAGCAGGCCGGAGCCCGCTTCGCGGCCGAGCCGGCCGGCATGTTCGGCTGGGTGGACACCGGCGTGGACACCGAAACCCTGGCCCAGCGCCTGCTGGACGCCGGCTACTTCATCGCCCCCGGCTCCATGTTCCACGCCGGCCGCCAGCCCAGCACCTGCATGCGCATCAACTTCGCCACCACGCAGGAACCCGCCTTCTGGCGCATCTTCGAACGCGAAGTCCAAGCCATGCGCGGCAGCGCATAGAAAAGGGAATGGGAGAGAGGAGAGGGGGAGGGGGCGGAAGGCTGTATCGACCCGCAAACATAGATCAGACCAGCAGCGCAAAAAACCGACGAGGCCCAAAGCGAGGGACACCGAGCAAGGGCCGCCCCGCCGCGAGGGTGTCGTCCCCCTCCCCCGCGAAGCGGGTAGAGAGGGGGAAGGCGCGCAAGCGCCTCAGGGAGTGCCCCCAGTCAATGCGCCCGCATCTTCGTACGCAGGCGCGCAATCGCCTGGCTGTGCAGCTGGCACACACGCGATTCGGTCACGCCCAGCACGGCGGCGATTTCCTTGAGGTTCATGTCGTGCTCGTAGTACATGCCCATGATGTACTGCTCGCGCTCGGGCAGGGCCTTGATGGCTTCGACCAGGGCCACGCGCAGGCGGTGGTCGCGCAGCAGCGCAAAGGGGTCGGCGCCGCTGTCGGCCACGTGGCGTTCGAGGAAGTCCTCGCCCTCGTCGCCGCCTGACATGTCTTCCAGGTAGACCAGTTGCGTGCCGCGCACCTTGCCCAGCAGCGACTGGTAGTCGTCCAGGTCCATGCCCAGCTCGTCGGCGATCTCGGACTCCAGCGGGGTGCGTCCCAGGCGCTGCTCCAGGCGGTGCAGCGCGTGCTCTATGTCCTTCTGGCTCTTGCGCGAGCTGCGGCTCATCCAGTCGCCCTCGCGCAGTTCATCGAGCATGGCGCCGCGGATGCGCTGGCTGGCGAAGGTCTCGAATTGCACGCCCTGCTCGCTCTCGAAGCGGGACAGGGCTTCGGCCAGGCCGATCATTCCGACCTGTATCAGATCATCAAGCTCCACATTGGGAGGCAGCTTGGCGATCATGTGCAGCGCGATCCGGCGTACCAGGGGTACGTGCCGACGGATCAGTGCATCGCGGTCGAGTTGGCCTTTGGCGGTGTACATGGCAGTCAGTGGCTCCAGGCATGGGATGCAGGCAGCGGTGCGTAGCCGGCGGCCAGGTCCTGGCCGCCATGCGGCAATACGCTGCCCGCATGGTTGAGCAACTGCAGCGCCAGGCGCTGCAGGTCCGGTGCATGGTGCAGGCGCACGGGCAGCAGCCCGGGCGCGTGGCCCAGATGGCGCTGTGCGCAGCGCAGCAGCGCGTCGATCTGTGACTGGCGCCGTTGCGCATCCTCGGCCTGGCTGCGGGCACCGGTCTGTCCGCGGCGCCAATCGTAGCTGGTCACATCCACGGGGTCAGCGCCGGGCAGCAGCGGCGCCAGCAGGCAGCGCAGGCCGGCATGCACGGCCAGCTGCTTGAGCTGGCGGTAGCAGCCCAGCACGCGGGGGCCGTGTTCGGGCAGCACCATCAGCGGGTGCACGGCCTGGCCGGGCAGATTGCGGGCCAGCGTGTCGGCATCGGCATACAGCATGACGATGGCATAGCCGCGCACATGGCGCTGCAGCCATTGCATGGGCGTCATGCCGGCTTGCCGTGCCTGCAGGGGCAGCAGCTCCAGGCCCTGGCGGGCAGGCAGCACGGCCACCGAGCTGTGGCGGGGGTCGGGGTGCAGGCCGGTACGGGCCTGCCAGGCGCTTTGCTGCAGCAGCTGGGCCAGGCCAGGCGCGTCGGCCGCCTCGCCCTGGCTGGCATCGAGCACAAGGACGGGCATGCCCAGGCGCTGCAGGCTGGCGCAGACCGGCCACAGCAGGGATTGCTCGGACTGGCCTTCAGGGTCGGCCGCCGTGTCGCGCAGCATGGCCAGCACACGCAGGCTGGACGGTGCTGCGGCGCCGGGCTGGCCGTGCAGGCCCAGGCCCTGGTGCAGTTGGGGGAAGGTCTCAAGCATGGCTGACCTCGCTGTCCATGGTGCTGGGGCTGGACGGGGTGAAGAAGAAGTCCAGGTCCAGCGCCTTGGGATCGAAGGCCGAGCGGGTGGAGGCGCGCATGGAGGCGGAGACCAGCTGCTGCGCATCGGCGCGCTCCCAGTCTTCGGGCACGCGCTGGCCGTTGGTCACGCCGCGCAGCTGCATCTGGTGGCGGATCAGCGTGTCCACCGAGGGGCCCAGCTTCACGGCCTCGTCCACCTTGGTGAGGATGGCCTGGCTGGAGCCGCGTGCCTTGAAGGCCTGCATCACATCGTCCAGCGCATCGCCCTGGCCGGCCGCGTTCACGGCCAGCAGCTTTTGCACGCCGGGCAGGTCCAGCAGGTCCAGGATTTCGTCCTTGCGCGGATCGCGCGGGGCCACGCCCGTGGTGTCGATCAGCACCAGCTGCTTGTTGGCCAGCAGGCCCAGCAGGTCCTGCAGCGCGGCGCGGTCATGGGCCAGGTGGGCGACCATGCCCAGCATGCGGCCGTAGGAGCGCAGCTGGTCGTGGGCGCCGACGCGGTAGGTGTCCAGGGTGATCAGGCCGACGCTGGAGGCGCCGTACTTGGCCGCGCACAGGGCCGCCAGCTTGGCTGTGGTCGTGGTCTTGCCCACGCCGGTGGAGCCCACCAGGGCGAAGACGCCTCCTTGCTCGTACAGCGGCTCCTGGCCGGCGTCGGTGCGCAGATTGCGTTCCAGCACCTGCATCAGCCAGCGCACGGCGTCGCCGGCGGACAGGTCCTGGGGCATGTGCTCGACCAGGGCGCGGGCCAGCACGGGGGAGTAGCCCGCGCGGATCAGCTTGTGCGTGAGATTGGCGTGGATGGGGTTCTGGCGCGTCTGGCCCAGCCAGGTCAGGGTGTTGAAGCGCTCTTCGATCAGGTCGCGCACGGACTGCAGCTCATCGCGCAGCGCCTGGGAGGCCATGGCTGGAGCGGGTTCGCTGCGCAGGGGCTCGCGCAGCGGCGCCTCGGCGCTGGCGCGCAGCGGATTGTGGCGGGCCACGGAAGGCGCGGGCTGTGCCTTGAACGGCTGCTGTGCGGCCATGGGCGCGGCGGCCGGAGCTTCGCGCAGGGCGTCGCCCAGGCTGCGGCGCTGGGCAAAGCTGGGCAGGGGCTCGTCGACGCCGGCCTCGTGGCGGCGGCGCAGCATGCGTTCGCGCACGTAGTCCTGGAAGGACAGGGTGCTCATGGCCAGTTGCTCGGTGTCTTCCTGCACGCTCTGGCGCAGGCCGGCAGGCTCGGCACCATCTGCCGACAGCGAGGCTGCCAGCGAAGCCGCCTGTGAGGGCGCCGGCGAAGCCTGCTGTGCCGTGCGCGGCTGGGTATGTGCCTGGATCAGCTGGGCCTGCAGCTGGGGACGCAGGCCCGTGGTCTCATCGGCCGAGCGGCGCTCGATGGCCTGCTGCAGCGGCGTGCTGCTGGCGGCGGCCTTGCTGTGCTCCAGCGTGTCCTCGGCCGTGGCCATGACCTCGACGCCGTCGGGCGTGCTGCGGTTGGACAGGATCAGGGTGCCCGCTCCGAAAGCCATGCGCGCCTTGGCCAGGGCCTCGCGGGAGGTAGGGGCGTAGAAGCGTTTGATGTTCATGCGGATGCACCTTTAAGAATCGAGCCGATGCGGATGGTGTGCGTCTCGGGGATCTCGCTGTGGGCGAGAACCTGCAGACGCGGCGCCACGCGGCGCACCAGGCGGGCAATGGAGTTGCGGATGGAATCGGGGACCAGCAGGCAGGCAGGCAGGCCCAGCTCTTCTTGCTGGTTGGCCATGTCGGCCGCCTTCTGGGTGAGGATCTCGGCCACGCCGGGATCCAGTGAGGGGGCGCCGGGGTTGGACAGGGCCTGCACCAGCAGGCGCTCGAGTCCGGGCTCGATGGCGATGACGTTCAGCTCGCGGGTCGGGCCGTAGATCTGCTGGACGATGGACGGCGACAGCGCAATGCGCACGCGGCGGGCCAGCTCGACGGGGTCCTGGGTGGTCGAGGAGTGCTCGGCCAGCGTCTCGATGATGGTGCGGATGTCGCGGACGTGCACCGAGTCCTCCAGCAGCAGCTGGAGCACTTTCTGGAACGTCGTGATGGACACCATTTTCGGAATGACTTCTTCGATCAACTTGGGAGCCAGCTTGGCCACATGCTCCACCAACTGCTGCGTCTCGGTACGGCTGATCAGCTTGGCGGCATGCACTTGCATCAAGTGTGACAAATGGGTGGCCATCACGGTTTCCGAATCAACCACGGTAAAGCCTGCCATTTGTGCCGCTTCCTTCTGGCGTTCGTCGATCCAGTGGGCGGGCAGGCCGAAGGCCGGGTCGGTGGTCTGGGTGCCGATCAGCGGGGTGCTGATGCCGCCCGGATTGATGGCCAGGAACATGCCGGGGAAGGCCTCGCCCTCGCCCACCATCACGCCGCGCAGGGTGATGCGGTAGGCGCTGGGCTTGAGCTCCAGGTTGTCGCGCACATGCACGGCCGGGGGCAGAAAGCCCACTTCCTGTGCGAACTTGCGGCGCACGCCCTTGATGCGGGTCAGCAGGTCGCCCTGGCGGCCCTTGTCCACCAGGGTGATCAGGCGGTAGCCCAGCTCCAGGCCCAGCAGGTCCACGGGCTGCAGGTCGTCCCAGGTGGCTTCGCCGTCGCTGGGCGCGGCCACGGGGGCGGGGGCCTGGGTTTGCTGGGCGGCGCGTTCCTGCTGGCGGCGCGAGAGCATCCAGGCCAGCCAGCCCAGCAGTGCGCCCGTGCTCAGGAACACGACGTGGGGCATGCCCGGAATGACACCCAGCAGGCCCAGCACGCCGGCCGTGATGCCCAGCACCTTGGGCGACATGAACAGCTGCTGCGCGATCTGCTGGCCCATGTCGGTTTCCTTGCCCACGCGCGAGATCACCATGGCCGCGGCCACCGAGATCAGCAGGCCGGGGATCTGTGCGACCAGCGCATCGCCCACGGCCAGCAGGATGTAGCTGTCGGCGGCCTGGCCGGCCGACAGGCCGTGCTGGATCATGCCGATGGCGAAGCCGCCGATGATGTTGATCACCAGGATCAGGATGCCGGCGACCGCGTCGCCGCGCACGAACTTGCTGGCACCGTCCATGGAGCCGAAGAAGTTGGCTTCCTCCTGCACCTCGGCGCGGCGGCGCTTGGCTTCCTTTTCGTCGATCAGGCCGGCGTTCAGGTCGGCATCCACGGCCATCTGCTTGCCGGGCATGGCGTCCAGGGTGAAGCGGGCCGAGACTTCGGCGATACGCTCGGCACCCTTGGTGATCACCACGAAGTTGATCACCACCAGGATGGCGAACACGATCAGGCCGACCGCGAAGTTGCCGCCGATCAGGAAGTGGCCGAAGGCCTCGATCACCGCACCGGCCGCTCCGGGGCCGGTGTGGCCTTCCAGCAGCACCACGCGGGTGGAGGCCACGTTCAGCGACAGGCGCATCAGCGTGGTCAGCAGCAGCACCGAGGGGAAGGCCGCAAAGTCCAGCGGCCGGATCATGTAGGCCGCCACCATCATCACCATCAGCGCCACGGCAATGTTCAGCGTGAAGAACGTGTCCAGCAGCCACGGCGGAATCGGCAGCACCATCAGCGCCAGGATGGCCACCACCAGCAGCGGCGCCATCAGGCCCTGGGCGAACCTGGTGTTCTCGCCCGACCACATCGATTGCAGGGATTGGAGCGGATTCGTCGTCATGGAGCAGTACCTTCAGTGGTCGCGGCGGCGGGCGCGCGGCGGCCCTGGTGCGGATCGAGTTCGGCGGGCACGGCGGGTTCGCCGAGATCGCCAGGCATGGGGCCTTCGCCGCGCAGCGCGGCCTTCAGGCGGTAGACATAGGCCAGGACCTGGGCCACGGCCGTGTACAGCGCGGCGGGAATGGCCTGGTCCAGGTCGGCGTGCGCGTACAGGGCGCGCGCCAGCATCGGGGATTCGAGCACCGGTATCTTGTGGGCGCCCGCGACCTCGCGGATCTTCAGGGCCACCAGGTCCGTGCCCTTGGAGATGACCTGCGGGGCGGCCATGGTCTTTTCGTCGTAGCGCAGCGCCACGGCATAGTGCGTGGGGTTGGTGACCACGAAGTCGGCGCGCGGCACGGCGTTGACGCTGGCACGGTCGGCGATCTCGCGCTGCTTCTGGCGGATCTTGCTCTTGATCTGCGGGTTGCCGTCGGACTCCTTGTGCTCCTGCTTGACTTCCTCGTGGCTCATCTTCAGGCGCGACTTGAACAGGTAGGCCTGCAGCGGCACGTCGATCACGGCCATCAGGAACACCACCAGCAGCAGCAGGGCCACGCCGCTGGCCAGCCACTGCCCGGTCATGGTCAGCGCCATGGCCGAAGGCTGGGAGGAGATGGCGGCGATCTCGGCGATGTGGCTGCTCAGGAACTTCCAGGCCACGAAGGAGAGGATGGCCGTCATCGCCACCATCTTGGCCACGGTCACCATCTGCTGCTTGGAAAACAGATTGGTCAGGCCCGACAGCGGGTTGAGACGGTTGAACTGCGGCTGTATGGGCTTGAGGCTCAGGATCCAGCCGCCGGCCAGCATGCCCGACAGCACGGCCGCGGCCGTGGTCACGGCGGCAACGCCCAGGGAAATCTTCAGGCCCAGGCTGCCCATGGACAGCATGCGCTCCATCATCAGGGCCGGGGTCTTGGCCGTGTGCGCGTCGAACGCCAGTTGCTGGGCCAGCGCCATGCGCAGGTGCTGGATCAGGGGCTCGGCGCCCATCAGCATCATCAGCGCGCCCGTGCCCAGGATGGCCAGGTGGGACAGGTCCCGAGAGCGCGCACCCTGGCCGTCAGAACGCGTTTTCTGCAGTTTGCGTTCGGTGGCTGGCAGGTTTTTGTCTTGGCTGGAGTCCATGGCGCAATGACGGAAGGATTTGCGTCATTGTCGGAACAAGCCGGATGGGCGAAGCCCCGATAAGCAGGGCTCAAGCGGCGCTTATGCGCTGTCTGGGGTGTGGTGCGGCAGGCAGCGGCACGCCGGCAAACCCTTGCCCCGCAGCGGGAAGGGTTGCCGTGCAAATGCAAATGCAAAGGCGCATGGCGCCCCGGGGTGTGTCAGAACCCCAGGCTGGCCAGCAGATCGTCCACCTGGGACTGTGAAGTCACCACATCGGGTGTCTTCTCGGGATCGACCACGGGGCCGGCCAGGTGCTCCTTGGGCTTTTCCAGCGGCTCCAGCGCCGTCTGCTGCGGGTTGGGCGAGGTCTGGATGAGCAGCTGCACCAGCTGGTCCTCCAGGTCGGCGGCCAGCGACACCACGCGGGCGATGACCTGGCCCGTGAGATCGTGGAAGTCCTGGGACATCATGATCTCGGTGAGGTGCTCATCGGCCTGCTGCGTGTCCTGCTCGACCTCTTCGAGGAAGTTCATCACCCGGCCCTTGGCCACGGCCGCCACGGGATCCTCGACCAGCTGCGCGCGCATGGCGCGCACGCGCTCGGCCAGCCGGTCCTGCTGGCTCTTGGCCAGCTCGACACGGTTGAGGACCTTCTCGGCGGCCTCTCCGGTCAGCCGCGCAATGTAGGAAAGGCGGCTTTGCGCATCCGGCAGCTCTCCCATGCTGCCGCGCAATCGGTCCGCATAGCCCAGCTCGTTGAGCGAGTCATGCAGCTGGCGCGTGAGAACGCCTACCTTGTAGTGGACGCTGTCGGGGACATCCGGGTTGCTCATGGCGCGCGCCCTACAGGCCCAGCTTTTTGAGGATCAGGTTGACTTTCTCTTCCAGCGTGGCCTTGGTGAAGGGCTTGACGATGTAGCCTGCTGCACCGCCCTGGGCCGCTGCCACGATGTCCTCCTTGCGGGCCTCGGCCGTCACCATCAGCACGGGAAGGTGCTTGAGTTTGTCGTCCTGCTTGATTTCGGTGAGCAGCTGGAAGCCGTTCATGTTCGGCATGTTGATGTCCGTCACCACGAAATCGAACTTGCTGTTGCGCAGCTTGTGCAGTGCCACGACGCCGTCTTCGGCTTCATCGGCTTCGGGAAAGCCGCTCTCCTTGAGCAGATTGCGCACGATGCGCCGCATGGTGGAGAAGTCGTCAACGATCAAAAAACGCAGGGCATTAGCCACGTGAGGCCCTTTCGGTCGGTAGGTGCTCGGTACTGGTAAGAATCCGCCGCGATGGTAACAATATGAAACCTTCTTGGCGCAATGTGGGAATTTTCCTGCTTTTCGGCAGCATCGGGCTCAAACCTTAATTTGTTACACGATCAGGTGACGCGGGCGCCGAAGGGGCGGCTGCGGCTGCGGGCGCGGCGGCAGCGGGCTGCGCGGCGGTCTCGCCGGCCGTGGCTTCGGCTGTGGCTGCATTCGCGGTGCCGCCGCTGCCGCCGGCCAATGACGGCGGCAAGGCGTTGCGCGTCACTGGCCCACGGTGGCCCAGCAGGCGCTTTTCGGCCTCCTGCGTGAGCACGGTGATGGTGATGCGCCGGTTCTGGGGCGCGCGCGGATCGTCGGGCAGCAGCAGGTCGCTGCTGGCCAGGCCCGTGATGCGTGCCAGCTGGTTCAGGGGCATGCCGGCGGCCACCAGCTCGCGGCGCGAGGCGTTGGCGCGGTCGGCCGACAGCTCCCAGTTGCTGTAGCCGCGGTCGGCATTGCCGTAAGGGGCCGCGTCGGTGTGGCCGGACAGGCTGATGCGGTTTTCCGCGCCTGCCAGCGCCGCGCCCACCTCGCGCAGGATGTCGCGCATATACGGTTTGACCAAGGCGCTGCCGCTGTCGAACATGGGGCGGTTTTGCTCGTCCACGATCTGGATCTGCAGGCCGTCAGGCGTCACGTCGGTGCGGATCTGAGAACGGAATTCGTTCAGGCGCGCATTGCTGGTGATCATCGCGTCCACCTTGGCCTTGAGTGCCTTGATGCGGTTGGAGTCCACCTGGGCCTGATCGGCGCGGCCCGAATCGACGCTGGTGCGCCGGTTGGAGCTGTCGGCCGCCTCGGAGCGCCGTACCTGGCCGTGCACCTTGGCCAGGTCGTTGCCGCCGCCGGGAATCACGCTGGAGCTGTTGCCTGCGCCATCGCCGCCGGCCATCGCCACCTTCAGCGGCGAGGAAAAATACGCCGCGATGCCCTGCAGCTCGCCCTTGGCCGTGGAGCCCAGCAGCCACATCAGCAGGAAGAAGGCCATCATCGCGGTCACGAAGTCGGCGTAGGCGATCTTCCAGGCGCCGCCGTGGGGCGCATGCGCCGTCTTCTTGACGCGCTTGATGATGATCGGCTGTAACTTTTTCTCTGCCATGGCTTGACGCTGCTGGGTGCAGGATTACTTCTTGCCCTTGACGTGGGTTTCCAGTTCCAGGAAACCGGGGCGTTCGGTAGAGAACAGCACCTTGCGGCCGAACTCGATGGCGGTGGCGGGGTTGTAGCCCTGCATGCTGGCCAGCAAGGTGGTCTTGATGCACTCCAGTTCCTTGGCGGCGTCCTGGGCACGCTGCTCCACCAGGCCGGCCATGGGCTCCACCAGCGCATAGGCCAGCAAGATGCCCAGGAAGGTACCGACCAGGGCCGAGGCGATCATGCCGCCCAGCACCGAAGGAGGCTGGCCCACCGAGCCCATGGTGTTCACCACACCGAGCACGGCGGCAATGATCCCGAAGGCGGGCAGGGCGCCGGCCAGGCGGGTCAGTGCGTTGACGGGGGCATGGGCCTCGGCGTGGTGGGCCTCGATCTCGCTGTCCATCAGCGACTCGATCTCGTGGGAATTGAGATTGCCCGACACCATCATGCGCAGATAGTCGGTCAGGAACTCCACCACATGGTGGTCCGCCAGCAGCTCGGGATACTTGGTGAAGATGGGCGACTCGTTGGGTGCCTCCACATCGCCTTCGATGGACATCAGGCCCTCCTTGCGGGCCTTTTGCAGAATCTCGTACAGCAGGGCCATCAGCTCCATGAAGCGGGCCTTGGTGTAGCGCGAACTCTTCATCACGCCAGGGATGGCCTTGGCCGTGGCCTTGAGCACCTTGGGCTGGTTGCACACGATGAAGGCGCCGATGGCGCCGCCGCCAATGGTGATCATTTCAAAAGGCAGTGCCTTGAGAATGACCTGGACGTTGCCCCCGTGCAGCACATAGGTGCCGAAGATGCAACCGAAGGCGACGATGTATCCGATGATGACAAGCATGGGAGTGGATTGTGAGCGCGCGCGGTGGCGTCGTTGGGAAGAAAAGCCGGGTGATTGTTTGTTAGATCGGCAGCTTGATGAGGGGATGTAGGGGGAGTTTGCGGAAAAGCCTGGCTGCGACGGCGGGCAGGCTTGTCACGGACACGTCTGATGCGTTCGTTCTAGGGTGGGAATTGCGGGTGTCGTGGCCGCTTATTCGCAGGCTTGATTTATGGGGCCCCATGCTCCAATGGCCGTGCCGCTAAGAGATGCCGGCCGGCCCGGTTGGACTGGCCAACTGTAGATCTCAGGCTCTGAAACCTCCTTTCCCAGCTATCTATGTCCTCCATTCTTTCCAGCGAGAAACCTGAGCAAGCGTCGGACGAGCTTCTCGATCTCCCTCAGATCCACCAACTGATCCACGACCATCAGTTTGTGCAGGCACTGACGGCCTTGATGCAGCGTGTGGCAAGAGATATGGGCAATTCCAAACTCTGGCTGTTCATAGGGCTTGCCTATACGCGAATGGGCCACTGGAAGCCTGCCATCGGTGCGCTGGAGACTGCCGTACAACTGAACCCCCAGGAAGACCAGGCCAAGATGCTGTTGGCCCTGGCTCTTTTCAGCCTGGGTCGCCAGCAAGAGGCTTGCGAATTGATCGACAAGGTGGTCAAAACTAGCAGCACGAGCCCGCAGTGGATGATGCGGGCTTACTTGCACTCCCATACCGGACGGGATCCCATGAAGGCTCTGGAAGTAGCTCGCGACTGGGGTCGACGCTTTGCCGACCCACTTACGCGGCAGGCCCGGCCTTTGCCGCTGCGTGACCGTAGCCCTCGCAAGAAGCTGAAGATCGGTTATGTGACCGCCGACTTCCGTGAGCATTCGGTGGCATTTTTCATGCTGCCCGTGCTGCGCAATCACGACCACGAGAATTTCGACATTCACGTCTACTACAACGGCCCTTGGGACCATTTCACGCCGCAGCTGCGTGCCTTGGTGCCCCATTGGGAGGATGTGATGGAGCTGTCGGACGAGGCATTGCACAAACGGATCTGCGCCGACGGTATTGATGTGCTGGTGGATCTGTCTGGCTACACCCATGGACATCGCCTTGGTGTCTTCGCCCGACGCGCGGCGCCGGTGCAGGTGACATGGCTGGGATACCTGCAGACGCTGGGCATGAAGGCCATGGACTACCGGCTGGTTTCTCCGGACATGGTCCCAGCGAGCCAATCCTCTTTCTATGCGGAGAAACTGTTCCAGCTGCGCTACTCGTCCAGCTACGCACCTCCTGCCTATGCCCCCCTATGCGAGCTGCCACCGATGCTGCGCAACGGCTATCCCACGCTGATCTCGCTGAACAATTCTGCAAAGATCACAGACGAGATACTGGCCGTTTGGGCGCGCATTCTCGAGATGCGCCAGGACGCTCGTCTGATCATCATGGTCAAGGAGTCTGACGCCAACGCAGCTCAGGCCGGCATGCAGCCTCGCGTGGAGGCGGCAGGAATGCCGCTGGAGAGGGTGTCTGTGCTTCACCAGCAGCCGTTGAACCAATTCATGGAGCTGGGACATATTGCCGACATCATGCTGGACACCGCCCCCATTTCCGCAGGAACCACGGCCTTGCATGCGTTGTGGATGGGGCTGCCCATCGTCACCATAGATGCCCAGCGAGGTGTCGATGCTTCTGGTGCAAGGACATTGCAGGTAGTCGGTGCAGGGGGCGAGATTGTCAAGGACAACGAAGCTTATGTTCAGGCGGCGCTGGCTCTCATGGATGACCCGCAGCGCCTGCAGGCGATGCGCAAGACCATTCGTGAACAGATGCGCGGCTGCGGCTACATGGACTATGCCTCGCGGACGGCTGATCTGGAAAAGGCGTTCCGCCTCATGTGGCTTAACTGGCTGCGTGGAGACCGCAATTCCTTGAGCGTGGACGTCGATCTTGACGCCCTGGTGCAGGAAATCGAAAAGGAGTGACGACCATGTCCGCTACCGGCTTGAACGATTGGGTGCCCCTTCTGCGTCCTGAGCTTCCCAGCCCGCAAATGATGCTGCCGTGGCTGGAGCGCATGCATGCGGCACGGCAATACTCCAATTTCGGTCCCTTGGTGCAGGCCTTGGAGTTCGAGTTGGCCGGTCACTTGGGAGTTACAACGGCCCAGGCGACCACGGTGGCCAATGCCACGCTGGGCCTTGAACTGGTGCTGCAGGCACTTGATCTGCCGCCGGGGTCGCGGGTGCTGCTGCCGGCCTTTACCTTCGTCGCCACAGCCACGGCTGTGTTGCGTGCGGGCCATGTGCCCGTGCTGTCTGACGTGGACGCAGACAGCTGGATGCTTACTCCCAGCCTGGCCCGGCAAGCCTGCGCGCAGACACATGTGGACGCAGTGCTCCCGGTGGCGGCCTTCGGCATGCCGCATGACATGGCTGAATGGCAGTATTTCGAACAGACGACTGGGCTGCCTGTGGTCGTCGATGCGGCCGCAGCTTTCGGCAGCCAGCAATTGAACGGAGCACAGGGCACCTTGGTCTTCAGCCTGCACACCACCAAGAGCCTGCCCGCCGGCGAGGGTGGCTTGATCGTCTCCACCAAGCCAGGCTTGGCCAAACGTGTGCGCCAGCTTTCTAATTTCGGCATCAATCTTGATGCGGGTTCCAACGTGCCTATTGGGGCGCTGACCCTTTGCGGCTCCAACGCAAAGATGAGTGAATACCATGCAGCCATAGGTTTGGCTTCGCTACAGACGTGGAGTGGGCAGGCAGCCTCAAGGCGGGCGCTGATGACGGACATCATGGCCGCGCTGGATATGGCCAGTGGAGGCCAACTACGTTGGCAGACCCAGGGATCAGGTGGACCCTTGCTCGCACCCACTTCGCTTTGCGTGCGTCTCCCGCAAGAAGCTATGCGCACTCAACTCGAGCGCCTCTGTCTGGAGGCCCGTATCACCACGCGTCGCTGGTATCAACCCTTGCTGCAGCATATGCCGGCGTTGCAGCAGCGCTGCCATACATTGCCTTCGCCAAATGCCTTGGCTATTTCTCAGACCCTGATAGGCCTGCCTTTTTTTCTGGGCATGACGCAAGAACAATTTGCGAGGGTCGAGGAGGTGGTTGGCAGTGTTTTTACGCCAGCATCCCTAAGCCATGCAACTCAGGGAGTTCAGAGCCTGGCATCTGTCTCTCTGGCGCAGCCTGGTCGAGTCATGTGATACCGCGCGACATGCGTGCTACGCCTCGTTCCGGACCCTTTTGCGGCTTTCTCGGGCACGTGGAAGTGCATACGCTCTAGGGTGTCTCAAGTGGGCAGACGAGGGCCAAACTGGCCCCCGCTCGTTCTGCCGTATTCTTTTGGATGCAGGCTGATGCCTTGCCTGCATCTCATGGTTCAGGCTTCCGTTTGCGCCTGTTTGTACAGGCTTGTGTGCACCGCGATCATGTCCATTTCATAGCGGTAAAAGACGTATCCCTGATTGAGCAGCTCCGATTGAAGTAAATCGAATTCCTCCGCTTCGAGGTTGACAACCTCGATATTTATTGCGGATGGACGGTACTTGCTGAAATCCAATTGCTTGAAGACCTTGTAGTCGAACCCTTCAGTGTCGATCTGCAGCACGTCAATGCACGGAAGCCGATGTTTCTCCAGAACACTCATCAGTGGATAACACTGGACAGGCTGTTTTTTTACATATTGTCTGTAGTTGTCAAGCTTGCCGTCGACAAAGGTTGACATGCCTTTAAGCCAGTCCGGGAGCTGATGTTTCTTGATGACTTCTGGCTCTACGCGGTAAAGCGTCTTGGTCTCCTTTTTATCGGATATTGCAATATTTTCGAAAATCAGGCCTTTGCAATCACGATAGCTGGACTTGAGGCTCTGCATCATGTCTGGAAGCGGCTCGATAAGAATACCTTGCCAGCCAAAATTCTTCACATATTTGTGGATGGGGTCGTAGCTGACGCCGTCCATTGCGCCCACCTGTACGAACCTAACTGTTTCCTTGCTCTTGCTTAGATAATGGAAGATGTCTTCCAGTTTCCCAAGGTATATGCCCTCATATTTTTCCAGAAGATATTTTTTGTATTCATCGTATCGGCTGGCCCCGGACTTCATTGTCGTGACTGCCCAGTACAGAGAGTCGGCAGTATGGTTGATGTCCACCAGTGTGGAGGCCGGGGGCGCCCAGATTTGTGCGGCATCCCCTGAAACTTGATCCATGCACGCGGACAAGGCCATCTGGTCCAGAAACCATACATGGTTGCTTTTTTTCAAGTTGTTTTCGATGAATCGCGCGACCTCTCTGATATAGCTGCTGGCCGCAGTGCTATTTTTCAGGTATACAAAACCCGCAGGGACCTCCTCCCAGAATGGAACGGCATTGCTGCTGCCATATATGATGTCTGCTGTCAAATCAACGTTGCCAAGCCAGGTCGTCCAGGATTTTCGGAAAAGCCCATCTGCATCCACCACGATCAGTGGTGCATTCAGTCGTTGGAGCACCTGGTTTGCCGCAACAAACCTGCGGCTTGCAAAATCCACACGTATCTTGGTCGCATCCGTGCGAATACGTTCCTGGGTAGCTGTGATATGCAGTTCTGGAAGTGCTTGATTCAGCTGCTGCAATTTCCAGAGAACACTGGGATTGGGATTGTAGAGATGGAGGTGGACATCCATTTCTGCGGAATTGGTTTCCTGCAGTGAATAGATGAGTGCCAAAGCATGATCGAAGAAATAGCGTTCGTCGCAGGCGATCAGGACCACGGGCTTTGCCTGACGACTGGGTTCAGGTTCTATAAACCAGTCGATTGCTGTGGACGACGCTTGTGCAGCCTCTTCTTCGGCTGCGAGCGTGGAAAAGTCCATGGGTGTTTCGGGCAGACCTCCCAGCTTGTACATGCAACTCATAGCCATCAGGGTGACCAGGGAGTTTTGAGATTCAAGCTTGTTCTCTATGAGATCCGCCAAGTAGGGTAATGCCTTTTCATAGTCCTTGTCCATCATGTGGATCATGGCAAGGATCTTCTGGAAAGTGCGGTGCTTTTCAGCGATGATGGGGCGCTGGCGTGCGATGTCTAGCACGGTTTGGATGTCGCCGACGCGAAACAGCAGTTGGGCGGCAATGGTGAGGTAGTGGTCGTTCGGGTCCAGGGTGAGGACCTTCATCAGTCCTTCCCATAGCGCCTTGGCGTAGGATGGTGGGAACTTTTGCTGTATGCCGTTGTTGTTTTTGTCCAGAGCCATATTGGCTTGGCAGATCAGCACCAGCAGCATTTTCAGCGCCTTGTCCTGATTTTCCCCCAAGCCTGAGGGAGTGCTCAGTAAATGATCCAGCAAGCGGGTGACATCACATGAGCCGGTCTGGACCAGATGCATGATAACGTCCTTGGATATGCCTCCTATGGCCGGGAAGCTGAAATCTTGGCTCAGCGTGTCGCGGTAATATTGGTGCATTGCTCCTGCGGCATACGTTGTGTTGGACGGTGCTGCAGAGGGGCTAGGGTGGGATGGGTTCATGCGATTCATGGATGGTTGGCTGCTGGCTATATGCAAAGGCCATCAAGACCTGGCAAGAATTGGACGTAAGCCGTGTGATTTAGGCAGCGTGCCTGGGTGTGCCTACACAAAGCAGACGTTCGCTGCTGTTCAGGTATTGCATTCCGGAAATCTTCAAGTAACTCCGAAGGAGAAGGGGGTGGGTAATGCCCATCTTGATCAGCCAATCCTCATGGCGGCGCTTGCCTTTGCCTACAGGAATAACCTGCACATCATCACACACCTCGCTCATCAATGCAGTGAGGTCTTCCACATGAAAGAATCGCACATCATAAAGTGGATCGTCTTTTTTCAATCTGTCGAAATAATCCACGAATTGCCGGTTGTGTGCATTGTGAACAGTCGCAAACATGCGTTTCCCCGTGATGCGTGCTTGTTCTTGGGCAAGTTTCCTGATGTTCTCATCAGAAAAAAGCACCCAGAATCCATTGTGATAACTGACATCAAAGAATTGGTTATCAAACGGCATCTCAAATGCACTCATCTGGTGTATTTTCTCTTTAAACTCCGGAAAATTGGCCTTGGCGCGTTCGATGGATTCTCCAGAAAAATCCATTCCATGGCAGTCCAGGCCGGCGCGCCGGAGCGCCGCCATGTCACGGAAGCTGCCTGCCGCCATTTCCAAGATCTTTCGCTCGTCCGAGTGCATCAACGCACGCATATAGTGTGCATGCCGGAGATCTTTTTGATAATGGTCGAAAATCGTGGACCACTTTGAATCCCAGGCAGATGCTGTGGATGTTTTGTCAAGGTTCTTCAGCTGCATAGAGGAGAGATTCAGCGGCTTATGGTGGCTGTGTAGTGCCGGGTGATGATCGGAGAGTCCAGCGGTGGATGGAATTCCTCCAGAGTCTGGGCGTCGGAGGAAAAGCAGGCTAGATGGTTTTTGACCATGTCATAGCCAAACATTCTGCTGAAGCCGACACCGGCGGAGAATCGGGGATTGATATCCATGAGCAGCGAGGAATCCCCGGAAGGCTCTTTTTCTTTGCCGGATGCGTCCGGCCAGAGAAATTCAATGTTGATGCAGCCGTTGGTGTCCAGGCGCTCTGCGACTCTTTGGGCGAGCGCGCACAAGTGAGGGGCTGGCATCATCTGCACCGTGGTGCCTGCGCCGTTTGACGTGCGCAGCAACTCGACTCGGCTGGCGGCGGCCCACTTGCCTGTCGAGCGTTGGCGAACGATATCCACCACGCAGACCCTACCCGCCAGAAGTGGCTGAATGATGTAGGGCTGGCCTTGGTATTTGGTTCGAAAGTGCTCAAGGTCGCGGACATCGTCCAGCCGCACGAGACCTTCGCTGCTTCTGCCCAGGCGTGGCTTTGCAATCAGCGGGAAAGGCAATGCATCTGTTCCCGCATCCATAGGCAGCCAAGTGGGAATCACTGGAATATCACCCGCCTGCACGCACTGCTGGTATGCCAGCCACTTGTCCCGGCAGGCCTTGATGGCATGGGGTGGGGCGATGCATAGGGTGACGCCCTCGGCGGCCAGTACCGTCTCGAGGTCCGACAAGACGTCAACTTCAGGATCGGTCAGGGGGAGGATATGCGTGACGGTATGCTCGCGGCATATGAGGAGCAAGGCAGCGAGGAAGGCTTCACGCAGCGAGGCAGGCGGCACCTGATGGAATGCATCCACTAGACAAGCGGCATGAATCCACGCGGCTGGGCTGGCGTTCGTGCCCACGATCGAGCATCCGGGAATGTCGCGAAGCGACGCGATCACCGCAGCAGCTGAGAGCGAGCCGATGGCCGTGACCAGATAGCAGGGTTTTCTTTGTGCGGCGTCCATGGTGTGGGTAAGCCCAGGCGCATGGGCCGTGAGGTCATGACCGCATTTTGGCGACGGCTGGACTGTTTGCGGCGGTCCGTAAGGCTGGCACTACGGATCCGCCTCTTGCTTGAGATCAGCCCTGCAGGAGCTTCAGAACGTTCTGGGGCAGCTGGTTGGCCTGCGCCACCATGGCCGTACCCGCCTGCTGCAGGATCTGCGTACGGCTCAGGTTCGCCGTTTCCTTGGCAAAGTCGGCATCCACAATGCGGCCCCGGGCGGCAGACAGGTTTTCCACCTGGATGTCGATGTTGTTGACCGCGTTTTCAAACCGCGTCTGCATGGCGCCAAGGGTGGCGCGTGCGCTATTGACCTGATCTACAGCGCTGTCGATCTTTTTGAGCGCGACCCAGGCGCCTGCCTGTGTCGTCACGTCGATGTCTTCAATGCCCTTGTCATCGAGGATGGAAGAGGTAGCCGTACCGCCGGCGATGCTGAGGTCGACCGTAGACGCGCCCGTCAGCTCCGTAGTAAAGCCCCCAAACTCCACTGCCACGGGTTGACCATTGGCGTCGAGCTTGCCGGACATGATTTCCACTTTGTAGTTTTCGGTGCCATCTATCTTGGTCAGATAGGCCGTGACGCCAGTGTCGGCAGACTTGTTGTTGATGGCCGTCACGATCTGGCCCAGGCGTTCCTGGCGGTTGCTGGCCGAGTCGATTTGCTCCAGCGGCACCACGGTGGCGTTGGGTGTCGTGCCTACGGTGACGGATAGAGTGCCAGCGGCAATCGCGTCGTCATAGTCCGAAAGCGTGGTGTTGGCCGTGGTGTTGGTGGTACTGACTGCCGCAGCAGAAGAGGAGGCGAACGACACCGACGACAGTTGGGAAGAGCGTGTGTCTGCCAAGGCGCCCAGTGTCACGTTGTCGCCAGAGTTGGCCCCGACCTGGAATACCGCACCGGCAAAGCTACCGTCCAGAATTTTTCGACCGTTGAAGTTTGTCTGCTTGGCCACTCGGTCGATTTCCGCGGACAGCTGGCTGACTTCAGCCTGCAATGCCTCACGGTCGCTTTTGCTGTTGGTGGCGTTCGAGGCTTGCACAGCCAATTCACGCATGCGCTGCAGCATGTCGCCCACCTTGCCCAGTGCGCCTTCGGCCGTCTGCGCCAGCGAGATGCCGTCGTTGGCATTGCGTGCGGCCACGGTCAGGCCTCGTACCTGCGTATTCATGCGCTCCGAGATGGCCAGGCCGGCTGCATCGTCCTTGGCGCTGTTGACACGCAGGCCCGAGGACAGGCGCTGCATGGTGGTATTCAGCGAACTGCCCGAGAGGGCCAGGTTGCGCTGTGCGTTGATCGAAGCAAGATTCGTATTGATAGTGGCGGCCATTGCTGTTTTTCCTTCAGAAAAGGCAGGTTGCATCGCATCGCTACAGAAACCATGAGCACGGATGAGCGACAGGCAACGCTAGCGATGGGCTATTTTTCAATGAGGGGCCTTCGCTCATATCGCAGATAAGCGTGCGTTTTGCCCCTTATTCCCGGGCTTCCGGCGTGTGCCGAAGCCCTGTTCGGCCCATGCCTGCCCTTGCCAACACAAGCAAGGCCCACAAAAGCCCTAAAGAACTCCTGAAGCGGCCCGATAACAGCTTTGTACGGGGTAGGCCTGCAGGCGACAAAGCTGGCAGCAGTGCACATAGACACGGCCGCAAGCCCCGGCAAACCAAGCAAATTCTTCATCCTTACCGTCAGTTCCAAAGGACCCGATCATGGCAATGACCATCAACACCAACGTCGTCTCGATCAACGCGCAGCGCAACCTGGGCCTGTCCGGCAGCTCGCTGGCCACGTCCATGCAGCGCCTGTCCTCGGGCCTGCGAGTCAACAGCGCCAAGGACGATGCAGCCGGGCTGGCCATCTCCGAGCGTATGAGCACTCAGGTGCGTGGTCTGGCGGTGGCC
>NZ_WUMG01000047.1:0-48183 GCF_009827015.1 Delftia sp. CH05
GTAGCAGCCGGTGGCAGCACCAGCTTCAACCTGCCGGCTGTTCCGACGGCTGTGGGTTCGAGCACCAACACGGCCTCCTACGATCCGTCGGGCGGCATCAGCCCCGTCAATCCGACGGCAGGGTGTACGACAGACTGCGCTTCCACACCGGTAACTCCGGTCACGCCAGGCACGCCTGCGTTGACGGTCACCAAGGCCAATCCCGGCAGCCTGGCTGTGGGCACGCCGTTCAACTACGCGTTCTCCGTGTCCAATGCGGCCAGTGCCTTTGGTCCCGCCACCAGCGTGACCATCAAGGATCTGGTGCCCGCAGGCATCAGCATCACGGGAGTGCCGACCGGCGCGAACGTGGCCAGCGCGACCTGCACGCCCAACACCTTCCCGTTTGCGGGTAACGGCAGCTCCGTGCTGACGTGTACGGTGAGCTTCACCACGCCGGTGGCGGCTGGCA
Organism: Delftia sp. CH05; assembly: GCF_009827015.1. Lineage (NCBI taxonomy): Bacteria > Pseudomonadati > Pseudomonadota > Betaproteobacteria > Burkholderiales > Comamonadaceae > Delftia > Delftia sp. CH05. The sequence continues at coordinate 452 of NZ_WUMG01000047.1, forward strand.
GCAACAGCAGCTTCAACCTGCCGGCTGTGCCGACGGCGGTGGGTTCGAGCACCAACACGGCCTCCTACGATCCGTCGGGTGGCATCAGCCCTGTCAATCCGACGGCAGGGTGCACAACAGACTGCGCTTCCACACCGGTGACTCCAGTCACGCCTGGTACGCCTGCGCTGACGGTCAGCAAAGCCAATCCGGGTAGCCTGGCCGTAGGTTCGCCCTTCAACTACACCTTCACGGTAGCGAATGCGGCCGGTGCCTTCGGTCCTGCCAACAGCGTGACCATCAAGGACTTGGTGCCTGCAGGTATCCGCATCACGGGTGCGCCGACAGGTGCGAACGTGGCCAGTGTGGACTGCTCGCCCAAGCCCAACACCTTCCCGTTTACGGGCAATGGCAGCACTGTCCTGACGTGCACGGTGAACTTCACGACCTCGGTCGCAGCCGGTGGCAACACCAGCTTCAACCTGCCAGCTGTGCCGACGGCGGTGGGTTCGAGCACCAACACGGCCTCCTACGATCCGTCGGGTGGCATCAGCCCCGTCAATCCGACGGCCGGTTGCACGACGGATTGCGCATCGACGCCTTCCACGCCGGTAACCCCTGGTACGCCTGCGCTGACGGTTACCAAGGCCAACCCCGGTAGCTTGGCTGTGGGCACGCCTTTCAACTACGCGTTCTCCGTGTCCAACGCTGCCGGTGCCTTCGGCCCCGCCACCAGCGTGACCATCAAGGATCTGGTGCCGGCAGGCATCAGCATCACGGGCGTGCCGACCGGCGCGAACGTGGCCAGCGCGACTTGCACGCCCAATACCTTCCCCTTCGTGGGCAATAGCACGGCGATCCTGTCTTGCACCGTGAGCTTCACCACGCCGGTGGCGGCTGGCAGCAACAGCGGCTTCAATCTGCCGGCTGTGCCGACGGCTGTGGGGTCGAGCACGAACACGGCTTCCTACGATCCATCGGGCGGCATCAGCCCGGTCAATCCGACGGCCGGCTGCACGACAGACTGCGCTTCCACGCCGGTGACTCCGGTCACGCCTGGTACGCCAGCGCTGACGGTCACCAAGGCCAACCCTGGCAGTCTGGCCGTGGGCACGGCGTTCAACTACGCCTTCACGGTAGCGAATGCCGCCAGTGCCTTCGGTCCCGCCACCAGCGTGACCATCAAGGACTTGGTGCCGGCAGGCATCAGCATCACAGGCGTGCCGACTGGTGCGAACGTGGCCAGCGCGACCTGCACGCCCAACACCTTCCCGTTTGCGGGTAACGGCAGCTCCGTGCTGACGTGTACGGTGAACTTCACTGCGGCAGTGGCGGCCGGTGGCAACACCAGCTTCAACCTGCCGGCTGTGCCGACAGCTGTGGGCTCGAGCACGAACACGGCTTCCTACGATCCGTCCGGTGGCATCAGCCCCGTCAATCCGACAGCCGGTTGCACGACAGACTGCGCTTCCACACCGGTGACTCCGGTGACGCCTGGCACGCCAGCGTTGACGGTCACCAAGGCCAACCCCGGCAGCTTGGCTGTGGGGACTGCGTTCAACTACGCGTTCTCCGTGTCCAACGCTGCCAGTGCCTTCGGTCCCGCCACCAGCGTGACCATCAAGGACCTGGTGCCGGCAGGCATCAGCATCACGGGCGTGCCGACCGGTGCGAACGTGGCCAGTGCGACCTGCACGCCCAATACCTTCCCCTTCGTGGGCAATGGCACGGCGATCCTGTCTTGCACGGTGAGCTTCACCACGCCGGTGGCGGCTGGCAGCAACACCAGCTTCAATCTGCCGGCTGTTCCGACGGCTGTGGGTTCGAGCACGAACACGGCCTCCTACGATCCATCGGGCGGCATCAGCCCGGTCAATCCGACGGCAGGGTGCACTGTGAACTGTGCATCGACACCAGCAACGCCGGTCACTCCCAGCACGCAGGTACCGGTGGCTCCGACGCTGACGGTTTCGCCGACCACGGTGGGGGGCTATCCGCAGATTTCCGGCACCGGCACGCCGGGCTACACGATCACGGTGAAGGATGGCTCGACGACGCTGTGTACGGCAATCGTCGCGGCCGATCAGACGTGGAGCTGCACGCCAGGCGGCGGCTTGCCGACGCCGGGTCTGCACACGATCAGCGCGACCCAGACCAATCCTGGCAATGGCAACACCGGACCTGCCACAACGACTTCGCTCAACGTGCTCGGAACGACCTTCACGGGCCCGACAGCCACCGGGGCAGGCAACGCCACGGCGACCTTGAGCGGTGGTGGCGCGGGCTGCGGGTTCGATGTGTCGCAGTCGTACTTCGTCGCGGCTGCGGCGGGTGCGCCGGGCCAGTTGAGCTTCCCGTACGGCAATGTGCACTTCGTGGCCCGTGGCTGTACGCCCAGCAGCTCGATCACGGTCAGCGTCACCTGGCCGGGGCCGGTGACCGGCATGGCGTACTGGAAGTTCGGTCCAGCGTCCGCAGGGGCGGCGGACTCCTGGTATCAGCCTGCGGGTGCGGTGGTGTCGGGCAATACGACCTCGGTGGTGGTCACCGATGGCGGCCAGGGTGATGACGATCGCGCAGCCAATGGCGTGATCGTGGATCCCAGCGGTCCGGCGCGTGTGGGGGCGGCACCGGGTGCCCGGCCGATCCTTGCCCTCGAACCGCGCATGCTCGCCATGGCCATGCTGCTGATGCTGGCTGCAGGCCTGTGGAATCTGCGCCGCAGACGCGGTTGACACACGGTTGAAGAGGCGCTGAACCATCGCCTGCCGAACCTGTTTCGGCAGGCGATTTCCATTGGGTAGAGGCGCTGCATCCCGGCGGCTCAAGCCTGCACGAAACCCCAGGCCGCCTTGCGGGCCTATCGCGCGTGCAACACGCCGTAAATGAGAACAATTTAGAATTTCGCGCTGATGGGTGCCTTGCATCCCTGGGTCCCGGCCGACGCACAGGCGCCTGGCCCCTTCATTCCTGCACGCCTGCCTTCCATGCACCGTTCTGTCCTGATGTTCCGTTGCGCACCGTGATGGACCGCTGAACGCCGCCGCCTGCTCCCCATGACTTTCAAGAAAATCTGGTTCCAGTTGCACTGGTTCGCCGGCATTACGGCCGGCACGGTGCTCATCGTCATCGGGCTGTCGGGCGCGGTGTTCTCGTTCCATGAGGAGATCCTGGGCTGGCTGAATCCCGGCACTGTCTCCGTGCCTGCGCGCGATGACCCACCGCTGGGGCCGCCGCAGATTGCGCAGGCGCTGCGCGAGGCCGGCGAGCAGCGCGTGGTCCAGCGCATCACCGTCTTTGCCGAGCCCGGCCGCTCGGCCCAGGTGGCCTTCAAGCCGCCGGCCGGCCAGCGCCGGGGCCAGACGGTCTTTGTCGATCCCTACACGGGCGCGCAGATGCCCGAGCAACACGGCACGGAGTTCTTCGAATGGGTGGAGCGCCTGCACCGCTGGCTGCTGCTGTCGCGCGATGACGGCAAGCCGATCACGGGCACCCTGGCCGGCCTGTTGCTGATGCTGTCGCTGTCGGGCCTGTACCTGCGCTGGCCGCGCCGGCCGCTGTCCTGGCGCACCTGGCTGACCTTCGACCCGGCGCTCAAGGGCCGCTCCTTCCTCTGGGGCCTGCACTCGGTGGCGGGCACCTGGGCCCTGGTGGCCTATGTGGTGTTCACCTGCACCGGCATGTACTGGGCCTTTGGCGTGGTGCGCAGCACGGTGGATGGCTGGGCCGGCGTGCCGCCGCGCGTGGCCGCTCCCGCGGCGCCGTCCTCGAAACCCGGTGGCGGCCGGCCTGAGCCGACTGGCGCGCAGCAGCCCATCGACATCGCGCCCGGCTGGGCCGCCTTCGAGCGCATCGCCCATGGCTGGCAGTTCGCCCAGCTGCGCCTGCCCGAGCGCGCGGGCCAACCCCTGCAGATCAGCTGGCTGGATGCCGATGCCGCCCATGAGCGCGCGCGCAACCAGATGGCGTTGCTGCCCGATGGCACGGTGCAGCGCGACGAGCGCTATGCCGACCTGCCCACGGGCCGCCGCGCCGTGGGCGCCATCTACCCGCTGCACATGGGCACTTATTTCGGCATGCCGGGGCGCATCTTCATGACGCTGGCCTCGCTGATCATGCCCCTGTTCGCCATCACGGGCTGGATGCTCTACCTGGACCGCCGGCGCAAGGCGCGCGCCCTGGCCAAGGAGCGCCAGGCGCTGATGGCGGACCCGCCACCGTCCGCGCCTGCAGGCCAGGACACCGTGCTGGTCGCCTTCGCCAGCCAGGCCGGCCGCGCCGAGCGCCTGGCCGTGGCCACCGTGGCCGCGTTGCGCGGCGCAGGCATGGCGGCCAGCCTGCAATCCGTGGCGGCGCTGGATGCCGAGCAACTGCGCCACCATCGGCGCGTGCTCTTCGTGGCCAGCACCTTTGGCGAAGGCGACCCGCCCGATGCCGCGCGCCGCTTTGCCCGCCTGCTGGGCGCGGCCTCGGGCTCGGCCCTGCCGCACCTGCAATACGGCCTGCTGGCGTTGGGCGACCGGCAGTACGCGGCCTTCTGCGGCTTTGGTCATGCGCTGGACCACCAGCTGCGCCGCCTGGGCGCACAGCCCGTGTTTCCGCTGATCGAGATGGATGGCGAGGACGCCCAGGCCTGGCATGCCTGGCAGCAGGCGCTGGCAGGGCATTTCGGCGCCGTGCTGCCCGTGTGCGATGCCCTGCCTGCGTCTTCGGCGGAACCGCTTGCCGATGCCACGGCCTTTGCCGCATGGCCGCTGCAGGCGCGCAGCCTGTGCAACGCGGGCAGCCAGGGCGCAGGGCTTTATGTGCTGGACTTGGCACCGCCCGAAGGCGTGGCCCCGCTGTGGCGAGCTGGTGCGCTGGCCGAGGTGCTGCCACGCCATGGCGCAGCCACCGTGCAGGCCTGGCTGGCCGCCCAGGAATGCGACGGTTCGGCCCCCGTGCAATGGCGCCAGCAGACCTGCACGCTGGCCGAGGCGCTGGCCGCCAGCGTGCTGCCGGCCCCGGGCGACATCGCCCCCGGCACCGCGCCCCAGGCCGTGGCCGATGCGCTGCGGCCCCTGCTGCCGCGCAGCTACTCGGTCGCCTCGCTGCCGCAGGACGGCCATGTGCGGCTGCTGGTGCGCCAGGCACGCCATGACGGCGGCCTGGGCGTGGCGTCGGGCTGGCTGACGGCGCATGCGGCCCGGGGCACCTCCGTGGCCATGAGACTGGTGGAAAACCGCGGCTTCGAGCCGCGTGAAGAGGCAGATGCCGAGCCCGACGCGCCGGCCATCTTCATCGGCAACGGCTCAGGCTATGCCGGCCTGCGCGGCCACCTGCTGGCGCGCATGCACGCAGGCCGCCACCGCAACTGGCTGTTGTTCGGCGAACGCCAGCGGGCCCATGACGGGTACTGCGAGGCCGAGGTCTCCAACTGGCTGGCTGCCGGCAAGCTGGAGCGTGCCGACTTCATCTATTCCCGTGACCAGGCCCGGCGCCGCTACGTGCAGGACGCCCTGCGCGAAGCCGCCGAACCCCTGCTCGACTGGATCGCCGACGGCGCCGTGCTCTACGTCTGCGGCAGCGCCGACGGCATGGCCGCAGGCGTCGATGCCGCACTGGCCGACATCCTGGGCGCTACCGCCGTCGAAGACCTGATCGTCGAAGGCCGTTACCGCAGGGATGTGTACTGAGGTGAAGCGCGGCGTCTCAAGGCACAGCGCATGAAACCGGCGCGGCCCAAGTCAGGGACACCGAGGAAGGGCCTACGCCGGCCGCGCCGCCCCGCACCGAGGGTGTCGTCCCCCTCCCCGCGAAGCGGGTAGAGAGGCGCCGTGCCACGGGGGGAAGGCGCGTAAGCGCCTCAGGGGGTGATGTACTTTTCCTTCCCGAGATTGAGCATCAACCGGTTCGCCCAGCCGAACAGCGCGGCCGAATGCAGCATGTCCAGGATTTCCTGGTCCGTGAGGCCGGCATCGCGCAGCGGCTGCAGCTGGGCGGCGCCAAAGCTGCCCGGCGCGCGCGTCAGGGCCAGCGAGGACTGGATGATGGCGCGTTCGCGCGCATTGGTGCCGGCCGTGTCGGGGTCATCGAACATCTGGGCCATGACATCGTTGCGCTTGGCCAGTTGCTCGAAACGCTGGGCGTGGACCGATGCGCAGTACACGCAGCCGTTGGAGCGCGAGACGGCCGTGGCCGCCACCTCGCGCTCGGCGCGCGACAGGCCGCCGGGCGCGTACATGATGGCGTTGAAGGCCTGCGAGCGCTCCGACAGCACGCGCGGCTGGCGGGCCAGCAGCAGGTAGAAGTCCGACGTGCGCGCCTTGGGGTGGCTCAGGTCCAGCACGGCCTGCTGCTCGGCCGTGGCCGTGGCGGGGTCGAGCACGGGCAGCCAGGACGTCCAGTCCAGCGTTTCGCTGGTGTAGCCGTTGCGGCGCAGCGGCTCGCCCGGTGGCGGCAGGTTGGCGGGGTGCACGAAGGGTGCGGCGGCGGCTTCGGCAGCCGGCGTGCTGGCCTGGCCTCCCAGCGCGACCATGGCCTGCACGCCCGCGAACAGGCGCAACTGGTAGGCGATGAACCCCACCAGCTGGGCCACCAGCACGGTGTCGTCGATGGACAGGCCGGACTCGGGCATGGCCAGCAGGGCCGCGCGGTCGCTTTCGGCCGGGTGCAGGGCCAGGGTGCGCACGAAGTGCAGGGCCGCATCCAGGCGGGCGTTGCCGGTCTGGGCGCCGGGCTGGGCCAGCACGGTGCGCAGCGCGGGCGTCAGGGCGTCGCCCAGGGACTCGGCACGTTGGCGGTATTCATCGGCCAGGGCCTGGACGCCGCTGACGCGGCATTGCTCGCTGGCCAGCACCAGGCGCTCGGCGCGCGACAGGCTGTCGGCCAGGCCGTCGCCCAGCAACAGGTCCTCGCAGGCCTGGGTGGCAATGGCCACCTTGTCGCGCTGGCGGCGCGTGGCGAAAACGGGGGACTGGTCGGTCAGGCCGGCCAGGCGGTCGATGGTGTCGTTGGCGGTGGTCATGGGTATCTCAGGTCTTGTCTGCCAGGGCCCGCACGCGGGCTTCGGGGTCGGCGGGCGTCCATTCGCCGCCGTCGAGCTCGGGCTCGGAATAGGACTGCAGCTGGGCGTAGTGGTGTTCCAGGTCCTCGCGGTAGAACAGCGAGGCCAGGCCCTGGGCCAGCTTGCGTGCGCCGTCGCTGATGGCGGGGATATCGCCCGACACCGTGCCGTGCGACAGCGCGGCCGGATAGCAAAAGCAGTGCACATGGTCCAGGCCGGGCAGGGCGCCGGGCGTCTTTTCCTGGAACTCGAACAGCGGGCCCAGGTCGGGCGAGTCCGACAGTTCCTGGTCCTCGGCACCCGCCTCGGGCACGAAGCGGTCGCTCCAGATGCGCACATGGGGCGCCAGGTCGGCGAACTCGGGGCGCTGGCGCCAGTCGATGGCAAAGCCGGTGGAGACGATCAGGAAGTCCAGCGTAAACACGCCGCGCGGCGTGCTCACGCGCAGCTTGTCGCCTGCCTGCTCCACCTTCTGCACGGCGCAGCCCAGGTTGAAGTGGGCGTTGGCGTGGCGCGAGACGCGCAGCGTGCTGCCGTGCGGCGGTGGCACCTGCTGCACGTTGATGTAGTGGCGTATGCGCCATTTCCAGGCGTCGGGCAGCAGGAACTGGCCGTGCGTGAGGCCGGGCGTGCCCGAGCCCTTGGATTTGTTGATGCGCGGCAGGTCGCTGCGGCGCACCAGCAGGTCCACGCTGGCGGCGCCGTTCTCCAGCGCGGTGGCCGCGCTGTCCATGGCCGACGAGCCCGCGCCCACCACGCCCACGTGCAGGCCGGCCAGGCGGCGGTAGTCGAGCACGTCGGAGGAATGTGCCCAGCGGCTGCGGTCCACGCCCTGCATGAAGGCGGGGATCTGCGGGCCGCCCAGGCCGTCGCGGCCCGTGGCCAGCACCACGCGGCGCGCCAGCCAGGTGCGCGAGGCGCCATCGGCCGTCACATCGACCTCGACCGTGCCGTCGGCCTGCGGGCGGATGGCCGTGACCTGGTGGCCGTTGCGCACGTCGCAGCGCATCACGCGGCGGTACCAGCGCAGGTAGTCCATCCACTGCAGGCGCGGGATCTTGTCCAGCGCGGCCCAGGCTTCGCGGCCCCATTGGGCGATGAACCAGGCGCGGAAGGTCAGCGAGGGCAGGCCCAGCGCGGGGCCGGTCAGCTCCTTGGGCGAGCGCAGGGTTTCCATGCGCGCCGTCGTGGCCCAGGGGCCTTCGAAGTCCAGCGGGGCCTTGTCCAGCAAAACGGCCGCGATGCCCAGCTGGGACAGCGCGGCCGACAGGGCCAGGCCGGCCTGGCCGGCGCCGATGACCAGGACATCGTGCACGGGCTGGCCGTCGCGGGTGGAGGGAGGAATCCAGGCCTTGGCAGGCCAGCCCAGAGCGACGAGGTCGTCGCGCAGGCGTTCTTCAAGGGCAGCCAGGCCCGCAGGGGCCGCGGCTGCCGGTTCGGTCAGGGACATAGACTCACCAGGAACTCACGAGGAAAGGCGCGCCAGCGGGGCAGGGCCTGCGGGCGCGCGCGGCATCAATCGATGCTGATTTTCGCGTCTTTGACCACCTGTGCCCATTTCAGGCGGTCGTTGTGCACGGTTTTCTTGAACTGCTCGGGCGTCTCTATGCGGATGGCATTGCCCTGGGACTCGAAGCGCGCACGCACCTCGGGCAGCTCCAGCACCTCGCGCACGGCCTGGCCGAGCTTGGCCACGATGGCCGGGTCCGTGCCCTTGGGCGCGAAGATGCCGAACCAGATCGAGCTGTCGAAGCCCTTGGTGCCCGTCAGGCCGCTGGAGGCGATGGTGGGCACTTCCTTGATCACTTCCACGGGCTTGGCCGTGGTCACGCCCAGCAGGCGCACCTTGCCGCTCTTGTAGTGCGGCAGCACGGTCTGGACCTGGTTCATGATGCAGCAGGTCTCGCCGCGCAGCACCGAGGTGATGGCCTCGGGGCCGCCCTTGTAGGGCACGTGGACCATGTTCAGCCCCAGGCGCGCATTGAACTCTGCAAAGGCCATGTGCGTGCCCGCGCCGTTGCCCGTGGAGGCGTAGTTGTACTTGCCGGGGTTGGCCTTGATCTCGTCCACGAACTCCTTGAGGTTCCTGACGTTGATCACGTTGGGGTTGATGGTCAGCACGTTGGACACATCGATCAGCGGCGCCACGGGCACGAAGTCGGTTTCCACGTCAAACGGCAGCTTCTTGTAAAGCGCCGCATTGCTGCCGTGCGTAGCCGCCGTGCCGAAGGCCAGCGTGTAGCCGTCCGGCTTGGCGCGCGCCACGATCTCGCTGGCGATGTTGCCGGCCGCACCCGACTTGTAGTCAATGATCAGGGGCTGGCCCAGGCGCTGGGACAGCGGCTCCTGCACGCCGCGCGCGATCACGTCCACGCCCGAGCCTGCCGGGAAGCCCAGGATCATGGTCACGGGCTGGTGCGGCCACGAAGCCGCCGAATCGGCTGCCACCGCTGCGGTGGAGCCGAGGACGGCCAGGGCCGCGGCGGCGGCGGGAATCCAGGAGCGGAAAAGCGAGGGGCGCATGGTGTGCAGGGAAATCCGGTGAATCAATTCCCATATTTTCCTGAGAACTTAATGAGCCACTTTTATATGCATATGTTGGTATGAAGCCAGTGTGGGCATGGCCGCAGCGCTCAGCAAAAAGCCCGCCGATGGGGCGGGCTTCATGCCGGGCGCAAGCGCCCCTCAATGGCGGTAGGGGTTGTGGGGGCGGCGGTCATGGCGGTCCGGCACGCCGTCGCGGTCACGGTCCCAGCGGCCGGGTGCGTAGCCCCAGCGGCCACCGTGCTGCGACCACACGGGCTGGCGGTACACATAGCCGGGGCGCGCCTTGACCCAGTGGCCGGCCACCCAGGCATGGCGGTGGCCTTGCGGGCGCCAGTAGCCCGGCGCCCACACATAGCCGCGGCGCGGTGCCGGAACGGCCTCGTAGCGCATGGGAGGAGGCGCGCCGAACTGCACAGAGATGGCGGCGCCCGGCGCCGCATAGGTCACGTTGGCCTGGGCCTGCGCGGTCCCGGCCCATCCGGCCAGGGCCACGGTCGCGGCGATCAGCGGTGTGCGAAGGGAAATCATGGCGGCTCCTTGTCCTTGGTTCATCGGGCTGGAGTCCCTGTGACGGGAATCCATGACTGCATGGTGCGAGTGCTGCGTCAAGCCCGGGTTGCCGCGACGCGAAGTCTTGCAATCTTGTGTATCGCCTTGGTGAAGCCTTGTTGCCAGGCGCTGCAGCGCAGGCTGCCGTCCTGCAGCCGCCGTCAGACAGTGCCTCTTCTCAGGGCCGTGAACGCCGTGAATTCCCAGCTGCGCATGGCCAGCACCAGGGTGTAGCCCTCGCGCTGGCCCGGCGGCAGGCGCTGGTCCTGCAGGTGCTGCTGGGAAAAATCATGGGCCAGCCGCTGTATGCGTTCCACGAAGCTGGGCGCCAGATGCCGGCCGATGGAGCCGTGCACCATCAGCATGCCTTCGCCCGGCTGGTCGAAGCCGCCGCCGAAATAGTCGAGCACGGCGTTCTCGCGGAAGTACTCCATCACCGGCCCGCGCGCGCGCCAGCGGAAGGTCTTGGCCAGGCGCAGCCGGTAGCGGTTGCCGGGGCGCAGCTCGATGATGCCGATGCGGTCCAGCTGGGCCAGGTAGCGGATGCCTTCGGCCTCGGTCATGCGGTAGGTGGCCACGATCTGCTCCAGCGTCCACTGGCTGAGCACGCAGATGGCCATCAGCAGCAGCTTGCGGTCGGCGACCACGGCGTTCTCCTGCTCCGGCGTCATCTCCTGCAGCAGCGGCTGGCTGTCGGCCACGCGGCGTGCCAGGTCGGCGAAGTCCAGGCTCAGCGCGCGGCAGATGGCATCGATGCGCGACAGCGGCATGTCTCCCTTGGCCAGCATGCGCTTGACGCTGGACTCGGCCATGCCCAGGGCGCGCGCCAGGTCGGCATAGGTCATCTGGGCGGCCTTGAGTTCCTTCTTGAGGGCGATGACGAGGTCGGCAGTGGTGCTCATGGGTAGCGATTATCGATACCCGAGGTGCTGGTTTGCGCGGCGGGTGCAGAAAAACGATGCTGGAAGGGCCGGTGGCTCGCCACACTCCGCCCCACTTTCCACGAGGAGCAACACATGCCATCCGTATCGATTTCACCGGCCGCCGCCCTGCGCGCGCTGTACTGGGGCGCCGCCTTGCTGCTGCTGGCCGCCTTGATTGGCCCTGCAGTGCCGCAGCCCCAGGACTTTCACGCCTTTGCCGACCAGCGCGCCTGGGGGCCGCTGCCCCATGCGCTGGATGTGCTCAGCAACCTGGGCTTTGCCTGGGCCGCCGTGGCGGGCGCGCGCCTGCTGCTGGACCGGCGTAGCCAAGCGCTGGCGCCGGCCCTGCGCTGGCTGGCCGCGCTGTTCTTCACGGGGCTGGCGTGTTCGGCCATAGGTTCGTCCGTCTACCACTGGGCCCCCCACGATGCCACCCTGGCCGGCGACCGGCTGGGCATGTCCATGGCCTTTGCCGGCATGCTGGGACTGGCGCTGCAATCGCGCATTGCCGACCGCGTGGCCGTGCGCGCCGCGGTGGCCATGCTGGTCGCCGCCGTGGCCTCGGTGCTGGTCTGGCTGCATGGCGGCAACCTGCTGCCCTGGGCGCTGGTGCAGGGCGGCGGCATGCTGGCGGTGCTGGGCCTGGCCTGCGTGGCGCCGCGCCATGGCGCGCTGGCGCTGCGCCTGGGCGTGGTGATCGCCTGGTATGGCGCGGCCAAGCTGCTGGAGTGGGGCGATGCGGCCGTCTTCGAGGCCACCGGCGGGCTGGTATCCGGCCACAGCCTCAAGCATGTGGTGGCGGCGGCCGCCGCCCTGCCCGTGATCACCGCGCTGCGTGCGGCCGGCACGGCGCGCATGGCCAGTACGGGCACAATGTGCGCCGATGCGTGCGGCCACGGCGGCGCCACCAACCGTTGAGGGAAGACAAGATGTTCCAGCAAGAGACCGGCAGCCCGTCTGCCCCCACCGCAACGGCCGGCGCCGTGCCATCGGCCGCGCACGAGCACCCCAACCAGTTCGCCCTGCTGGGCCAGCGGCGCTTTGCGCCGTTCTTCTGGACGCAGTTTTCCGGGGCGGCCAACGACAACCTGTTCAAGTTCGCGCTCACCGTGATGGTGACCTACCAGCTCAGCGTCTCCTGGCTGCCTTCGGCCATGGCGGGGCTGGTGATCGGGGCGCTGTTCATCCTGCCGTTCCTGCTGTTCTCGGCCACCTCGGGCCAGCTGACGGACAAGTGGGACAAGACGCGCATGTTCCGCCTGGTCAAGAACCTGGAGATCGCCATCATGGCGCTGGCCGCCTGGGGCTTCATCCAGGCCAATGTGCCCTTGCTGCTGGGCTGCGTCTTCCTGATGGGCCTGCACTCCACGCTGTTCGGCCCCGTGAAGTTCGCCTACCTGCCCCAGGTGCTCAGCGAGCGCGAGCTGACGGGCGGCAACGGCATGGTGGAGATGGGCACCTTCGTGGCCATCTTGCTGGGCAACGTGGCCGGCGGCCTGCTGGTGGCCGTGCCCGAGGTCGGCCATCTGCAGGTGGCCGTGGCTTGCCTGGCGCTGGCGGTGATCGGGCGGATCTTTGCGCAGTTCATCCCCAATGCGCCGGCCACCGATCCGCACCTGGTCATCAACTGGAACCCCTTCACCGAGACCTGGCGCAACCTGCAGCTGGCCCGAGAGCAGCCCGCCGTGTTCCGCTCGCTGCTGGGCATCAGCTGGATGTGGTTCTTCGGCGCCGTGTTCCTGGCCCAGTTCCCCAGCTTTGCCAAGGAGGTGCTGCATGGCGACGAGCATGTGGCCTCGCTGCTGCTGGTGGTGTTTTCCGTGGGCATCGGCACGGGCTCGCTGCTGTGCGAGGTGTTCAGCCGCCGCCATGTGGAGATCGGCCTGGTGCCGCTGGGCGCCATCGGCATGAGCGTGTTCGCCGTGGACCTGTTCTTTGCCTCGCGCGCACTGCCGGCCTCCGAGCTGATGGGCGTGGGTGCCTTCTTTGCCCAGCCCGCGCACTGGCGCGTGATGGCCGACCTGGGCATGCTGGCCCTGTCGGCCGGCATCTACAGCGTGCCCATGTACGCGCTGATCCAGATGCGCAGCCAGCCCACGCACCGCGCGCGCATCATCGCGGCCAACAACATCCTCAACGCGCTGTTCATGATCGCCTCCAGCGTGCTGGCCGGCGCGCTGCTGGCGGCGGGCTTCAGCATTCCCCAGGTTTTCCTGATCACGGGCATTGCCAATGCCGTGGTGGCGGCCTACATCTTTTTGCTGGTGCCCGAGTACCTGCTGCGCTTCGTGGCCTGGGTGGTCTCGCGCTTCGTCTACCGCTTCAAGGTGCAGGGCGACGAGCACATCCCGGCCACCGGCGCGGCCATCCTGGCCTGCAACCATGTGAGCTTTGTCGATGCCGTGCTGCTCATGGCCGCCAGCCCCCGGCCCATCTACTTCCTGATGGACCACCGCATCTTCCGCGTGCCCCTGCTGGGCTGGCTGTTCCGCCTGGCCAAGGCCATCCCCGTCGCGCCCCAGAAGGAAGACCCCGCCACCTACGAGGCTGCGTTCGAGCGCGCCGCCCAGGTGCTGCGCGAGGGCGACCTGCTGGCCATCTTCCCCGAGGGCGGCATCACGCGCGACGGGCAGCTGCAGGAGTTCCGTGGTGGCATCATGAAGATCGTCGAGCGCGCCCAGGCCGATGGCCTGCAGGTGCCCGTGGTCCCCATGGCGCTGACCAATCTCTGGGGCTCGTACTTCAGCCGCATCGAGCAGGGCGGCGCCATGGTGCGGCCCTTCCGCCGTGGCCTGTTCAACCGTGTGGGCCTGAACGTGGGCCAGCCCATGGCCCAGACCGAGGTGCAGCCCGCGCTGCTGCGCGAGCGCGTGCAGCGGCTGCTGGCGGCCTAAGAGGGGTTCTGTTCCTCCAACGTGAAGCTCAGGCCGGCATTGGCCTTGAGCCTTGCGATGAGTGCGTCGCCCATGGCAGGCGCCGTGGTCCAGATGCCGCCGGGCGTGTCCGGGGCGTCCTGCAGCAGGCAGACGGCGGCCTCGGTGATCATCTTGGACGTGGAGCCGTAGCCCGGATCGCGGTCGCCCTTGACGCCCACGCGCAGGCTGTGGCCGGCCGTGTCGGTGCCGATGAACAGCCCGTCGTAGAAGCCCGATTCACGCTCTTCGCGCGATGGCCCCTCGCCAGGCTTGGGGCCGTCGTCCGCGCCCAGCGACTTGTCGGCCGCCACGGCGTTGGCCAGGGCCTCGCCCTTTTCGCCTGCGCCTGTGACCATCATCTCGTCGTAGACAAAGTCGGCGCCATAGGCATGGCCCAGCAGAAAGTTGGAGCGGTGCACGTTGCGCGTGTTGATGGCCGCCATCACGAAGGGCGCCACCCACAGGCCCAGCACCTCGTCCACCATGGGCTTGCTGCCCGAGGGCTGGCGCGGGCCCTCGAAACCCGGCGTGAGCGAGAACGGATTGCGCAGCAGATCCAGCACGCCCGGCTGGGCGGCGGCCGCCGCCATGGTGGCCTTGAGGCTGGCGGCCGTGCCGCCCGAGAAGGTGCCCTTCATCTTGCGCACCCGGCCCCGCACGCGCTGGGCGGGCTGGCCGAAGCGGGCCTGCATCTCTCGCTGCAGCATGAACACGCCCAGGTCGAAGGGAATGGAATCGAAGCCGCAGGAGAACACGATGCGCGCGCCGCTGGCCCGGGCTGCGGCCTCGTGGGCATCGATCATCTGGCGCATCCACGCTGGCTCGCCGCACAGGTCCACATAGTCCACGCCGGCGCGGGCGCAGGCGGCCACGAGTTCGTTGCCGTAGAGCTGGTAGGGGCCCACCGTGGTCAGCACCAGGCGGGCCTGCTCCATCAGCGCCTGCAGGCTTGCGGGATTGCCGGTGTCGGTCACCACCAGCGGGGTATCGGCGGGCGCGCCCAGCTCGTCGCGCACGGCCGCGAGCTTGTCGGCATTGCGCCCGCCCATGGCCCAGCGCAGGCCGCTGCCTGCGGGGTAGCGCCTGAGCAGGTACTCCACCACCAGCCGGCCCGTGAAGCCGGTGGCGCCGTGGACGACGAGGTCAAAGGGTTTGGTCATGGGAGATCTCCATCAATCAGCGTGGCGAACGTGCGATTGCCCGCTGCACTGCAGCCGGGGTGGGCGCATTGTCTGTGGCGCGCCGCAGGGTTCCTGTCGCCCAGGTGCCGTGCCCGATGTCCTGTGTGCTGGTGTCACATGCAGGAACTTTTTGGGGTGTAAACAACAGTCAAAAACTTGAAAAGTACCGTTTTAAGATACTCGATGGCCTGTGTCTGGCCACTGTTACGGTTGAATGCAGACACGCAAGTTACGTCTGGGCACCATGCGTCCCGTGTTCAACCAATGCCCTTGAGGGGCACCTCGGCAAATGTCCTCTTCTCCCATCGTCGTTCAGCGTGATACCCGGGCCTGGCAACTGCAGGTGTGGGTGTCGTTCGGCATTGCGGTCTCGCTGTGCGCCATCGGCCTGGCATGGCTGCCCGGCGAGCAGCTGGAGCAGGCCTTCATGGTGATGGGCTATGTGTTCTGCCTCTCGGCCGCCTTCGTGCTGGCCAAGTTCGTGCGGGACAACGAGGGCGGCCGCAGCGGCGCAGGCGACACGCCCATGTGGAAGCTGGTGGTCTGGGGCGGCTTTGCCGTGTCCATGGCGCTGACCGGCTGGGGGCTGGTGAGCATGGACATCAACGTGACCTACAAGGCCTTCCTGGGCGTGAGCTGGCTCTATCTCATCACCACCGCCTTCACGCTGGCCAAGATGCTGCGTGACCGCCACGAGGCCGACCTGGCGCAGGCCCGCATGCATGGCCGCCGCGAGGCCGCGCAACCGGCCGACGCCGAGTGATGTCCACCCCTTCCCCGCATTTCCAGGAGTCCAAGCAATGATGGTCAACCAATCCGTTTTCACGCGCCTGCCGCGTGCCCTGCTGGCCGCTGGTGCGCTGTGCGCAGCCCTGGCCATGGCGCCAGCCCATGCGCAAAGCGAGGCCTCGGTGGCGCTGTCCATGCTGCCCGTGGCCTCCGTGGTGGGCACGGCTTCGGTGGCTTCGGCGGCCGCTGGCGCCGTGGTGGCCGTGCCTGCCGCTTTGTCGGTGGGCGGCGCGGTGCTGACCGTGAAGGCGGTGCAGGCCTCGGCCACGGGCACGGTCTATCTGCTGGAGCGTGCCTCCGACGGCGCCCAGGCCAGCGTAGAGGTGGTGGGGCGGGGCGCCTCCGCCTCGGCTTACGCCGTGGGCACGGTGCTGACCTGCAGCGTGATCGGCACGGGCGTCATCATCTCGGCGGCCGGCAAGGTGCTGGCCTTCATCCCCAACGAGATGGGCAAGGCCCTGCTGCACAACGAACGCCTGTGATGCCCGCCATGAAACCGCCGCTTTCTCCTTCCCCTGCAGCCCGTGCCGCCTGCCTGGGTCTGCTGCTGGCCGCCGCGCTGGGCACGGCCCATGCAGGGCGCAGCTGCGAGGACAAGCCCCTCACGCCCCAGTCCCTGCAAAAGGGGCTGGACCTTGCCCAGCGCACCTCGCAGGCGCTGGATGCCGAGTACGCGAAGAACGGCACCCGTGTCGTGCTGCTGGCGCGCGTGGGCCAGGACCTGAGCAAGTACGACCTGCACTACTCGCACTACGGCTGGGCCTACAGGACCCCCGAAGGCCCCTGGCGCGTGGCGCACAAGCTCAACGAATGCGGCACGGCCGGCGGCCATGTCTACCGCCAGGGCCTGGGCGAGTTCTTTCTGGACGACCTGTGGCGCTACGAGGCCGGCGTTCAGGTGCCCACGCCCGCCGTGCAGCAGGCGCTGTGGACCTTTCTGACCCAGCCCCAGACCGTGCTGCGCCTGCAGCACGAGCCCTACAGCATGGTCAGCTATGCCTGGGGCCAGCGCTACCAGCAGTCCAACCAGTGGGCCACCGAAACCCTGGCCGCCGCCATGGAGCCGGCCACGGTGCAGCGGCGCCAGCAGGCCCAGGCCTGGCTGCAGTTCAAGGGCTACGAGCCGGGCGTGCTGGTCATCCGCGCGCTGTCGCGGCTGGGCGGGCGCGTGACGGCCGCCAACATCGCCTTCGACGACCATCCCAACGACAAGCGCTATGCCAGCCGCATAGAGACCGTGACCGTGGAGTCGGTGACGCAGTGGCTGCAGCGCAGCCAGCTGGCGGGTCCGGTGCGCGTGCTGCCCTGAGCCGGACCGGCTCTTCCTCCGCCTGCGGTCTTCCTCGGCCGCAGGCCACTGAAACAGGAGTTTCCCCATGAGCAAGGCCCTGCGTCTGCCCGAGAAATGGTTCCGCCGAGGCCTGTGGCTGGTGGCGGTGGTGTTCGCGTCCTTCCTCATCGGCCTGGGCGGCCTGGTGGTGGGCGACCTGCCCCAGGTCGAGTCGCCGCGCACGGTGGAGGACTTCATCGCGCCCGAGGCGGCCGAGCCCGTGAAGGCCGAGATCAAGGCCGCCGATGCCGACCACGACAAGGCGGAAACGGCGCTGGAGAACGCACGGCTCAAGTACCAGGCCGCGCAGTCGCGCTACCGCTCGGCGCGCGAGACCTTCGACAACTGGGTGGCCACGCGCCGTGCCACCGCCCGGCCCGAGCAGGACAGCGAACTGCTGTCGCGCACCCAGGCGCTCGATGCCATCAAGCAGGAAGAGAACACCGCCCGCGCCTCCGTGGAGCGGCTGCAGGATACGAGCCTGCGGGCGCGGCAGCGCCTGGACGCGGCCAACCGCCAATGGGACGATCTGCGCGACGGTGCCATGGAATCCTGGCGCACGGAGATGCGCGCCGTCGAGCTGCGTGTCTTTCTCTACCGCCTGGCGCTGACCCTGCCGCTGCTGCTGGCGGCCGGCTGGCTGTTCGCCAAACAGCGCAAGAGCACCTGGTGGCCCTTCGTCTGGGGATTCATCTTCTTTGCGCTGTTCGCTTTCTTCGTTGAACTTGTGCCGTACCTGCCCGACTACGGCGGCTACGTGCGCTATGTGGTCGGTATCGTGGTGACGGTGCTGCTGGGGCGCGCGGCCATCCTGGGCCTGAACCGCTATCTTGAAAGGCAAAAGCAGCAGGAATCGCTGCCGGAGACGCAGCGGCGCCAGGAACTGGGCTACGACGTGGCCCTGGCCCGCCTGGCCAAGGGCGTGTGCCCGGGCTGCGAGCGCCCCGTGGATCTGAAGGACGGCGCCATCGACTTCTGTCCCCACTGCGGCATCGGCCTGTTCGACCGCTGCGGCAGCTGCAACACCCGCAAGAGCGCCTTTGTACGCTTTTGCCACAGCTGCGGCGCCCAGGCCGATGGCCACGGCAGGAAGGCGGGTGCGGTGCTGCCCCGGGCGCAGGAGCCCGGGCCGGCGCCAGGCTGAGCCGGCCTGGCCGTCAGGGGCTCCAAGCCCCTTGAAGCTGCACGGGGTTGTGGTACACCATGGCTTGCGCGCTCGGCCGGGGCGCAGATGTCTTCAGCGAGGATGCCATGTCACGCCAGCTGCCGTATCCCCCACAACACACGCCAGCGCAACCCGCCCACCCACCGGCCGGCGGGTCCGCCCATGTCCTTCCCCTTGCGGCCTGGGCCGTGGGGGCTGCCCTTCTGGCAGGTCATGTGCTGGCGGGCCCTTCTTCATGGAAAGCATGGGCGGCCTACGCCGCGCTGTCGGCATTGGCCGGCATGGCCTGGATCTGGCGCTGCCATGCAGCCGGCTTGCCGCTGACCCGGACGCTGCGCGGCCATGGCTGGATACAGGCCACGATGGCCTTGCTGCTGGCGGCATGGCAGCCGACCCTGGCCTGGGCTTGTGCCCTGCTGTGGCTGGCGGCCGTCGCCTGGCTGCCCTGGGATGGCGAGCGCGAGCAGGCGCTGCATCTGCCCACGGGCCAGGTGGTGGTGCTGTGCGCCATGCTGGCCATGCTCTGCGCCGTGGTGGTGGCCAGGCCCATGCCGCAGATGGCGCCGGGCCCGGTCGCCGTGCGCATCCTGTGGCTGGCCAGCGTGCTGCTGCCGCTGGCCGTGCATGCGCTGGCGCTGTGGCAGGCGCTGAGCCGCATGCAGCGCCAGTACACCGAGGAGCTGGCGCAGCTGTCGAGCTATTGCGGCCAACTGGCCGACGATGTGCAGCAGTTGCAAAAACGCGTGGGCTCGCTGCAATTGCCCACGGGGCGCGACACACTCACCGGCGTGGCCAATTACGCGCGATTGATGGATGTCGTCGATGGCCTGCGCGAACGCCATGCCCGCAAGCCCGAGCCGTTTTGCGTGGTGCTGCTGGAGCTGGACCCGTGGGTGGAGCGCGTGGGTGTTCACCAGGCCTACAAGGGCCCCTCGCTGCAGGACCGCGTGCTGCTCATGCTCAGCGGCCTGCTGGTCACGCATCTGCGCACCGTGGACGGCATAGGCCGCTACCGCGACGACACCTTCATGCTGGTGATGCCCGATACCGCCTCGGTCCAGGCCGTCTGGGCCCTGCAGCGCGTGCGCGAGGGTGTGCGCCAGCAGCGCTGGAGCGAAACGCCCATCCCCGATCCCGACAAGGACCCGCTGACCCTGACCCTGGCCGTGGCGGAGTTCCAGGCGGGCGAGACCTCGGAGCGGCTGGTGCAGCGGGCCGAGGCAGCCCTGTTGCATGGCCGCGCCTGCGGGCGCAACCAGATCGTGGTGGCCGAGGATGTGCGGCCGCCGCGCGCGTCCTAGACGCACAGCCTGCGATAGGGCCTGTTCATCCCCTGCGGGGGAGCGCGCTCCTCGGGATTTCCCGGATGCGGTCACAATGGGCGCCCATCGGGGCCACCGGCCCGCCGCGCTTCATTGCATGCCCGTGCTTTCCTCCATTTCCCGGAATCTTCCCGACCGCCTCCTTTGGGGGCCGAAGCCGGCGTCACCGCTGGTGGACGAGGCGCTGCACCTGGAGCGCTGGAAACGCCGTACCTGGCAGCTGCACATCTCCGTGCTGCTCAGCCATCTCTATGCGCTGCTGCTGTTCCTGGGCCATGCATGGGCCGGCTACGCGCCCTGGCCCGTGGTGCTGGGCTATGGACTGTGGGTGGCGGCCGGCATGGGTTTCATCACCTGGGCCTATGCCAGCGACTGGTGCCACAAGCTGCGCGATCCGGGCATGTTCCTCACGCACCAGCTGGTGTCCATCATCGGCGTGCTGGGCATGGTCATGGCGGCACCCGCGCTTGCGTTCCAGTCGATGGTGATGCTGATCGCCTTCAGCGCCGACGGTTTTCTCGCACGCAGCCGCACCAGCTTCTGGCTGACGTGGATAGGTACCCTTGTTGCCGTGGCCGCCATCATCTGCTGGCGGGGTCCGCTGATGCGCATGACCACGGACACGGCTGCGGGCCAGCTGCTGGCCTTCGGCGTGGTGCTGGGGGCCGTGGTGCGCTGCAGCGTGCAGGCGACCTTCTTTCGCAGCATGCAGTACCGGCTGGGCATCGCCAATGACAAGCTGGCCGCTGCGCTGGCGCAGATCGAGGCCTTGCTGCGCCATGACGACCTGACCGGCGTCAGCAATCGGCGCGGCGTGATGGAGCGGCTGCACGAAGTGCGCACCGCCGCCCAGGAGCGTGGCGAGGTGCTGTGCGTGGCGTTGCTGGACATAGACCACTTCAAGCGCATCAACGACAGCTTTGGCCATGAAGGCGGCGACCGCGTGTTGCGCGCTTTCGGCGCGCTGCTGAAGTCGCAGCTGCGCAGTACAGATGGCGTGGGCCGCTATGGCGGCGAGGAATTCCTGCTGGTGCTGCCGGACACCGGCCTTGCTCAGGCCGGCGAATTGCTGGAGCGCCTGCGCCTGCGCATTGCCGAGGCTCCGTGGACGCACACCCTGGGCGATGGCGCCCGCGTCACCTGCACGCTGGGCGCGGCGCAGTACCGCACGGGCGAATCGGTGGAGGCCACCATCGCGCGCGCCGATGCGGCGCTGTACCGAGGCAAGGCCCAGGGCCGCAACTGCACGGTGCTGGAGCCGCAACAGGCCCCGCAGGCCTTGAGCGGCGCACCGGCTCCCCGGACTGATGCCGGAATGCCTGACCGCTTGTGAGTGCAGCTCACGACGAGTGACAGAAAACATCGTTATTCATGCGCACCGATCGTCCATAGCATCGGCATCCATGCTCGGAATGGACAAGGGTGCAAATATGAACCAATGGTTCGCTGAAATCGCCGGCAACGGGCCCGAGGGCGCTGGCATCGTGGTGTCTGCGCAAGGCTGGGATAGGCATCTGCAGTCCGGCCCCCGCCAGTTGCAGGCCGGCCCGCTCCGCACCGAACTGGCCGACGGCGGCCTGCGCAATGTCCGCTATGGCGGCGTCGACATCCTGCGCTCCATGGCCTTTGTGGCGCGCGACGGACAGGGTGACCGCTGTGTGCATGGCGCGGGCGAACTGAGCCTGCGCGAGCGGGCCGGCCGCTTCGAGGCCTTCTACGAAACGGTGGTGGACTGCGAGGAGCTGAGCCTGGCCTGGCGCGTGCGCATCGTGGGTTCGGCGCGCGGACTGAGCTTCACGTGCTGGGCGCGTGCCCAGGGGGATGTCGACGGCGGCCTGCAGCGGGGCCTGCGCGCCGGGCGGGCGGGCCTGGAACTGGTGTATCCGCTCAAGGTCCTGGCTGGCCGGTCCGTGCATGTCCAGCATGTCGATGGCAGCGCCGAAACCACCGTGCTGCCCGAGCCCGATGCGCTGCAGCGCCTGTCGCAGCTGTCTGGCATCGCCCATGAGCCCGCACCGGGCCTGCAGGTGGATTGCCGCCTGGAAGGCGCCGAGTTCGAGATGCTGGGCCAGCGCTGTGGCGGCAAGGCCTTTTTCCGGCTGCAGCCGCGCGCGTTGTCTCCTTCGCCCTCCTACCCGTTGACCCGGGGCCGGACCCTGGTGCAGATGGCCGGCCTCTCGTTTGTCTCGCCCGGCGCCCTGCAGTAGCACCGCAAGCAGCGCCGGGCCTGGCCTGGCCTGGCCGGGTCAGCCTGTGCCTTGCAGGCGGGCGGCCTGCACGGTGGCCTCCAGCAGCTTTCTCTCCCTTTGCAGGTGGGCGGTGAACTGGGCTTGCTCCATGACCATGGGCTTGAAGCCGGCCTCGGCCAGCTTGCGCACCAGTTCCGGCTCGGCCAGCACGGCGGCGGTCTCCCGGGCCAGGCGCTCTGCAATGCGGGCATCGGTGCGGGCTGGCAGCAGCAGGCCTTGCCAGGCTTCGACATCGAACGCCTGCCAGACCGCCGTGTCCGACAGGCTGGGTGTCTGCGGCAAGGTGGCGGCCCGCTGGCGCGATGTCACCCCCAGGCCGCGCAGCTTGCCCTCGCGCACGAAGGACTGGACCAGGGCCACGGGCAGCACGGCCAGGTCGATCTGCCCGCCTGCCAGCTCGGTCAGCGCCTGCGGGCCGGATTTGTAGGGCACATGCGTCCATGACAGGCCGGCCTGCTGCTGGAGCATTTCGGCCGTCAGGTGCAGGCTGGTGCCCACGCCGTCGGTGCCCACGGTCAGCCGGCCCGGTTGCTGGCGTGACAGCTGCACCAGCTCGGCCGCCGTGGCGGCCGGCAGGTCGGGGCGGCCTGCCAGCACGAAGGCCGAAGAGGCCACGGGCGCCACGGGCAGCAGCTCCCTGAGGCCGTCATAGCGAAAGCGTTCTGGCGAGACCAGCGGCGCGATCAGCACGCAGCTGGCCACGCCAAACAGCACGGTGTGCCCGTCGGGCCGGGCCTTGATGACACGCTGGGTGGCGATGGTGCCCGAGGCGCCCACCGTGTTCTCTATGACCACGGGCTGGTGCAGCCGCTCGGCCAGCCTCGGCATGACCAGGCGTGCGGCCACGTCCACGCTGCCGCCTGGCGAAAAGGGCACCACCACGGTCAGCGGCTGGCTGGGCCAGGCGTCGGCCCCAGCCGTGGAGGCGCGGGCTGCCGGCGAAAGCCAGGGCGCGCCCAGCATCCAGGCCGCCAGTTGCCTGCGGTTGAGGCTCATGCCAGCCTCCCGGCATCGCCCAGCCAGGGCAGCTGGTCCGCGTGGTAGCGCCAGGTCTGGAACACGCTGTTGAGCCGGCCGGGGCCGGTGCGGCGCGCTGCGGCATCGGGATACTCGGCGAACCAGGGCAGGATGTATTCCCAGACCACTTCCCCCGCAGGCGTGACCTCGAAGAGCCGGCCCGTGGCCGATTCGGTGATGTGGGTGTTGCCGTTCCACAGGCGCTGGGCATTGCCCATGAAGGCGGTGTAGAAGGCGTTGACCATCTCGTCCTGGTAGCTCCAGACCACGCGGTGGTCGGCCGGATCGATCTCCACCACGCGCGAGAAGGCCACGTGGGCGCCTTCGCGGAAGTTGCCGTTGTCGAAGGCCAGGATGTGGCCGTTGGCCAGCGCCACGGGCGCATGCTGGTGCGAGACCACGGAAGGCGGAATGTGCAGCGTCACCGCGCCGCTGGCCTTGTCCACGGCGATGATGCCGGAGGTGGTGCGCAGGCTCATGAGCACACTGCCGTCGGCCCTCACGCCCAGGCCGTTGACCAGCGGCCAGTGGTAGCGGCCAAAGCCCGGGTGGATGGGGAAGTCCTCGGGCTCCAGGTGCTCCCAGGCCTTCCATTCCCAGACCAGGCGGCCGCTGCGGTCCACCTCGCGGATCACGTCGCCGTACATCACCTCGCCGGTTCCGTGCGCGGTGCCGCCGGGCACGCGCTCGGCAAAGCCCTCGGGCACGGGCGCGCAGGCGGCATAGAGCAGGTGGCCGTTGGGCAGCCATTGCGCGTCATGGTGGTGGTCCGGGTCCTCGTGGCGCCAGACGATCTCGCCCTGCGGCGTGACCTCGTAGAAATCGCCGCCGTGCCACATGGACCACGGCGCATAGCGGTCGGGCGAGCGGGGATGGTTGCCGTTGTAGCCCAGGTTGCCGTTGGGCAGGATCACGGCATGGCGGCCCGCGCGCACGGGCAGCTTCCATTCATGGGCCACGCGGCCCTCGATGTCCACCAGGTAGACATGGCCGTCGGCCGTCTGCGGCGCGATCAGGGTGTAGCCGCCGGCCGAAAGGGCGGGGTCGTGGGCGATGAGTCCGACGCCGCGGCGGCGCTGGGTGACTTGGTCTACGGTGCTTGCCATGGGCTGCTTTCAAAGGAGGGCGGGGAATGAGCGCCACTGTAGGCAGTCGCAAGCGTCAGGAATAGCTGTTTGTTTTGGATGAGGTGTCAGATAAAAATTTACACTCCGCGCCATGCCCGCAATCTCCCAGGCCTTTCGCTGTTTCGACGAGGTGGCTCGCCGTGGCTCGGTGCGCAAGGCCGCCGTCACGCTGCACCTGACGGCGGCCGCCGTGAACCAGCAGATCCTCAATCTGGAGGCCCAGGTCGGCGTGCCGCTGTTCGACCGCCTGCCGCGCGGCATGCAGCTGACAACCGCCGGGGAGCTGATGCTGGCGGCCGTGCGGCGCAGCCAGCGTGACTTCGACAACGCGCTGGCCCAGGTGGAGGACCTGCGCGCCCTGCGCCGGGGCCATGTGCGCGTGGGCGTGTCCCATGCCACGGCCGAGTACCTGCTGCCCCTGGTGATCGCCAGCCTGCACGGGCGCTATCCGGGCATCACCTTCAGCGTGCGCTCGGGCACGGGCGAGGAGCTGCTGCGCGGCGTTGCGCAGGGAGAGATCGATGTGGCCTATTGCCTGCGCCGCCCGCCGCCGCCCGGCGTGCAGGAGGTGCGGGCCTGGCCCCAGCCGCTGGGCGCGGTGATGGCTCCCGGCCATCCGCTGGCCACCGAGCCGCGCCTGCTGCGCTTGCGCGATTGCGTGGCCTATCCGCTGATCCTGATGGCGCCGGGCATGGAGCTGCGCAGCATGCTGGAGCAGATGGACAGCGCAGCCCTGCACCAGCAGCGGCCGCTGGTGGAGACCAGCTCCGTGCCCATGGTGCGGCGCCTGGTGGCCGGCAGCACGGCCCTGGGATTCCTGGTGCCCGACAACGTGGCCGAGGATGTGGCGGCCGGCCGCCTGCTCTGGCGGCCCCTGCACGATGCAGGAGCACAGCTGCCAAGCTGTCTGTACCAGCGCATCGGCTACACCAGGGCGGCCGCCATGCGCCTGTTTCTGGACGAGCTGGAGCGCGTGGCCGACGAGATGCGCGCCGGCTTCGAGACCGGCGTGTCCTGGTCGCTCAAGGATATGGCGACCTGAGCGACCCTGGCCACCTGAGTGACCTGAACGATCGGCTGCGGGGCGTCAGACGCCCCGGGCGCGCTCGGCCTTGAAGCGTGCGCGCATTTCAGTGAAGTTGCCCGCCTCCAGCGCATTGCGCACTTCCTGCATCAGGTTCAGGTAGTAGTGCAGGTTGTGGATGGTGGTGAGCATGGGGCCCAGCATCTCGCCGCAGCGGTCCAGGTGGTGCAGGTAGGCGCGCGAGAAGCCGTCGCGTCCGCCTTGCTCCCAGCTCACGCCGCTGGCACCGGCGCAGGCGTGGCAGGTGCAGCTGGGGTCCAGCGGCTGGTGGTCGGTCTTGTGGCGGGCATTGCGGATCTTCAGGTCGCCATAGCGCGTGAAGATGGTGCCGTTGCGCGCATTGCGCGTGGGCATGACGCAGTCGAACATGTCCACGCCGTCGGCCACGCCCTGCACCAGGTCCTCGGGCGTGCCCACGCCCATCAGGTAGCGCGGCTTGTGGGCCGGCAGGCGGTGGGGCGTGTGGGCCATGATGGCCAGCATCTCGTCCTTGGGCTCGCCCACCGAGACGCCGCCCACGGCGTAGCCGGGGAAGTCCATCTCGACCAGGGCCTGCAGCGATTCCTCGCGCAGGTTCTCGTACATGCCGCCCTGCACGATGCCGAACAGCGCATTGGGGTTGCCCAGGCGCTGGAATTCGTCGCTGGAGCGCTTGGCCCAGCGGCGGCTCATCTCCATGCTCTTGCGTGCCTCGGCCTCGGTGGTCTTGTGGCCGTTGGTCTCGTAGGGCGTGCATTCGTCCAGCTGCATGACGATGTCCGAGTTCAGGATCGTCTGGATCTGCATGCTGACTTCGGGCGACATGAACAGCTTGTCGCCATTGACGGGGCTGGCGAAGTGCACGCCTTCCTCGGTGATCTTGCGCATGGCGCCCAGGCTCCAGACCTGAAAGCCCCCCGAGTCGGTGAGGATGGGCTTGTCCCACTTCTCGAAGCCGTGCAGGCCGCCGAAGCTCTGCATGATGTCCAGCCCCGGGCGCATCCACAGGTGGAAGGTGTTGCCCAGGATGATCTGCGCGCCCATCTCCTGCAGGCTGCGCGGCATCACGCCCTTGACGGTGCCATAGGTGCCCACGGGCATGAAGATGGGTGTCTGCACCACGCCGTGGTTGAGCGTGAGCTGGCCGCGGCGCGCGTGGCTGGAGGGATCGGTCTTGAGCAGGTCGAATTGCAGCATAGCCCTCCATTGTCCCAGATGGCCGCATGCGCGTGTCGGACGCGCCGCGACTGTCCCCGGAGCCCGTCCGGCTTAGCCGGCCCGCGTCTACACTGGGGTGGTTGCGATTCGCCAGCTACAAAAAAGGAGGTCTGCATGCTGAAGATCATGATTGCCGTTGACGGGTCCGAGCCCTCGCTGGATGCCGTGCACCACGCCATCTCCCTGGTGCGCCAGGGCCTTCAGGCGCATTTCGTGCTGGCCCATGTGCAGCAGGAGGCCTCGCTGTTCGAGCTGGCCACGCAGGACTCGGACATGATCGCCGCCGCCAGCGTGGACGCCGGTATGCACCTGGTGGCGCCGGCCGTGGCCCTGGTGCGGGCTGCCGGCATTTCCTACGAGGTGGAGATCGGCCTGGGCGAGCCCGCCGCCGCGCTGGCCGACATTGCCGAGAGCACGGGCTGCGAGCAGATCATCATCGGCGCGCTGGGCCAGGGCGGCCTGCGGCGCGTGCTGATCGGCTCGGTCTCGCGCGAGGTGGCGCGCAACAGCCGGCTGCCGGTGACCATCGTCAAGCATGCCGAGCCGCGCGATGAAGATGAGGAGCAGGACCTGAGTCCCGAGTGAGGCCGCGCCGCGCCGGGCAGGCGCGCGGGCCTTCAGGCAGCCCGCCGCTGCTGGCCCTGATGGCTCTGGTGCCGGCCTGCATGGGCGCCGTAAGCTCCGTAGGCGCCGTGGGCGCCATGAGCGTGCGCATGCGCGTGGGGCTGCAGCTTGCCGTGCGGCAGGCTGGCCAGGCGCTGGAACATGCGGCGGCAGTAGCCGCGTATGCCCAGGCATTTGTTGATCTCATCCACCGGCAGGGGCCCGGAGACCACGACGATGCTGTCGGCCTGGTCCCAGTCGCCGGCCGCGCGCAGCCGCCGGCGCATGCACAGCGCCCAGGCATGGATGCGCGTGGGCGAGCCATGCTCATGGACCTGGCCCGTGACCAGGTCGAAGGCAATGGCCACCAGCTCGGTCCTGAGCCGGCAGCGGCGCTCGCCCGTGATGGCACTGGGCGTCTCGCGCATGTCGTACAGGCAGTAGCTGCCGGCCTTGAGCTGGTATTGCAAATCCATGGCGGACCTCCGCGGTTCGTTCTGGGGCGGGTTCCGGGCCTGCCTGCAAAGGCCCGGGGCATCGGCGCATTCTGACGCATGGCCCCGGCCGCTGGCAATGCAGCCAGCGGGGCGGGGCTTCCCCGCGAAGGGCAAGCGGCAAAGCGTGCCCGCGAGGGCCGGCCTTCTAGAAGTCCAGAAGGCTGAAGCCCACGCTGAGCACGGTGCGCTTGTAGTTGTAATCGATCAGGCTGTCACCGTATCCGCTGAAAAGCTGGACATGCAGGCGCAAATTGCTCTTGCCACCGTTCCATCCTTCGCCTAGGGTGCGCAGCCATTCGACGCGGCCGGAGCCGCGGCCCTGGCCCAGCGAGCCGCGCGCAGTGAAGCCCAGATAGTTCTGCGCATTGACGTTCCAGCCCAGTTTCACCTCGCCCCGGCCTATGTAGTCCTGGATGCGCGGGTTGTCGTCGTGCTCGGCGCTTTCGCGGATGCGCTGCCAGGCTTTGGCGTGCAGCTGCCAGCGGTTGTCCAGCTCGAAGCCGGTCATCAGATACCAGCGGTTCCAGCTGCGCGACAGCGGATCGCTCTGGCCGTTGGACTGGTGCACCAGTCCCACGCCGCTGTAGCGCCAGCGCCAGCCGAAGGGCAGCCGGGCATCGGTGGGGTAGACGTAGAAGATCTCGGGCTCGTGGTCCGTGTTGCGGAAGGGCCGCGAGATGGCGGGGCTGAACAGCTGCCAGTACGACTGCTGGGTGTAGCCGACCCACAGCGAGTCCTTGCCCGCCGAGGTGCTGCCGGTCAGCAGGCCCTGGGCGACCTTGGTGCGCACGGACAGCTGCACGCGCATTTCCTCGGTCTTGTAGGGCTGCGACTGCGCAGGGTCCTTGCCGGGCGTGGTGGGCTGCCGGTTGACATGGTCGGCCGTCACCACGGACACGGACATGGGCCGGTAGCCGCGGAAGCTGAAGGTGCCGCAGTCGCTGCCCGGTTCCAGCTCGAAGTAGCGCGACAGCTCGCTGTAGCGCGGGTCGCGGCAGCCGCCGTTGGTGGGGGTGGTGGGCAGCGCCAGGCCCTGGCCGCTGTCGGCCGTCACCACGGGGGCGGGCGTGGGCAGGGCGCCAGGATCGGCTGCGGCGCTGGCGGCCGGAGCACTCCAGCCGGTGGCCGGCGGCGCGGTCAGCGGTTGCTGCTGCTGTGCCCAGGTGTCGAAGCAGGCCAGGCGAGACTGGTTGTCCGTGGTGGCGGCGCACTGGCGCCAGGCGTCCTCGGACAGGGGGCGGGGCGCGGTCTGCGCCTGGGCGCCGAGCCAGGGCGTGGCGCCCAGGCCCATGGCCAGGGCCCACTGCAGGGGTGTCGGCGTGCGGCTTGGGCGCTTGCGGCGATCCAGGTGTGGAGGATTCGTCATGGCAGGGGTCCGGTGATGGAAGGAGCGAAGAGTAAGGGGTAATGAGTGAAGAGGCAGCAGGGGCTCGTGTGCAGGCTCGGGGGCCGGTCAGGGCGCGAGCTTGCGCAGCACGAAGGGCCGGGGCGCGGCATCCTCGCCTTCGAGGTAGTTGCCGCGGATCTCGCGGGCGCAGCTGCCTTCGACGACATCGCCCAGCCAGGTGGCGGTGATGCGCTTGCCGTCGGCGCTTTCTTCCAGCGTGATGTGGTCATCGGCCACGTCGCCGACCATGGGCCGGGTGTCTGCGCCGCGCGCGATCGTGCCCTTGACGTTGCCCTTCCACTGGGGGTGCGGTCCCAGCTGCAGGCGCACGGGCTGGGCCTGGCCTTCGACCGTGCCGGTCCATTCGCCCTGCAGCTGGCTGTCCTTCATTTCCTCGCCCTCGGGGCATGAGAGAGGGGGCTGTGCGGAGGCTGTGCGGGCGGCCTTGGGTGCGGCCTTGGCCTGGGCGGTGGACTGTGGGGTGGCCTGGGCAGTGGGCTGCAAGGCGGTGCTGGAGCAGGCGGCGGTCACGGCCACCAGCGCCAGGCTGAGAACGGGGCGGTAAAAACGCATGCGGTGTCTTTCGGGGAATCAGGAGTCGGCGGGCGTGGACTGCTGTGCCTTGAGCGCGAACTCGGCGCGCAGCTGGCGCAGCTTCTCGCGCGGGTCTTCGCGCGAGGTGGCGGCGTCCAGGCCCATTTCCTTGATGAAGCGGCTGGGCAGGGTGGAGACCATCTCGCGGCCCTTCTTGCGGCGCTTGGTCCAGCTCACGGCCAGCGATCGCCGGGCGCGCGTGATGCCCACGTACATGAGGCGGCGCTCTTCCTGCAGGCGCTGGGCCGTCTCGTCGCTGACCTTTTGCTGGCGGCCATCGTCGTCGTCGAGCTTGAAGGGCAGCATGCCCTCGGTCACGCCGACCAGCATCACATGCGGCCACTCCAGGCCCTTGGAGGCGTGCAGCGTGGACAGGATGACCATGTCCTGCTCCTTCTCGCGCTCGCTGATGGTGGACAGCAGGGCGATGTTGCGCGCCACCTCCAGCAGGCTCTTGACCTCGGTGTGCGTGGTCGTGCCCGCCGCATCCTCGATCTGGCCGCCGGCGCGCTGGGCCATCCAGTCGCAGAACTCCAGCACGTTGCTCCATCGCGCGGCGGCCACCGATTCGCTGTCCTCGCTGTCGTAGAGGTACTGCTCGTAGCCGATCTCCTTGAGCCAGTCGAGCATGAAGCCGCGCGACTGCTCGGCGCCCAGCGTGTGGCGGGCGCGGTATTCGAGGTCGTTGATGTAGCGGCCGAACTCCAGCAGGCTGTCATGCGCCTTCTTGGGCAGGGCCGCTTCCAGCATGTGCGCGAACAGGGCGCCGAACATGCTGAGCTTGTGCTGCGAGGAAAACTCGCCCAGCTTGCCCAGCGTGGTGTGGCCTATGCCGCGCTTGGGCGTGCCGATGGCGCGCAGGAAGGCGGGGTCGTCGTCGTTGTTGATCCACAGCCGGAACCAGGCGCACAGGTCCTTGATCTCGGCGCGGTCGAAGAAGCTGGTGCCGCCCGAGACCTTGTAGGGAATGTTGGCCTTGCGCAAGGCCTTCTCGAAGGGCTTGGCCTGGTGGTTGGCGCGGTAGAGGATGGCGAAATCCTTCCAGTCCGGCGGCGGGTTGCTGGCCGCGCGCAGGCTCTGGATGCGGGCCACGGCGCGCTCGGCCTCGTGCTCCTCGGTGTCGCAGTCCACGATGCGCACGGGCTCGCCTTCGCCCAGCTCCGAGAACAGCGTCTTCGGATAGAGCTTGGGGTTGGGCTGGATCACGTTGTTGGCCGCACGCAGGATGGCCGAGGTGGAGCGGTAGTTCTGCTCCAGCTTGATCACCTTGAGCTGCGGGAACTCCACCGGCAGCTTCTTGAGGTTGTCCAGCGTGGCGCCGCGCCAGCCGTAGATGCTCTGGTCGTCGTCGCCCACGGCCGTGAAGTGGGCCCGGTTGCCCACCAGCAGCTTGAGCAGCTCGTACTGCGTGGCGTTGGTGTCCTGGTATTCGTCCACCAGCACATGGCCCAGCAGGCGCTGCCATTTCTCGCGCACCTCGGCGTGGTTCTTGAGCAGGCGCATGGGCATGCCGATCAGGTCGTCGAAGTCCACGCTCTGGTAGGCGGTCAGGCGCTCTTCGTAGCGCTGCATGATCAGCGCCGTGCTGCGTTCGTTGTCGTCCTGGGCCATGGCCAGGGCCTTGCGGCTGTCCCAGCCGGCGTTCTTCCAGTTGCTGATGGTCCATTGCCACTGGCGCGCCGTGGCCAGGTCGGTGGTGCCGCCCGAGCAGTCCTTGAGGATGCCCGTCACGTCGTCGGCATCCAGGATGCTGAACTGGGGCTTGAGGCCCAGCACATGGCCGTCCTCGCGCACCATGCGCACGCCCAGGGCGTGGAAGGTGCAGACCAGCACATCCTTGGCCTGTCGGCCGATGAGGCCGGCCGCGCGCTCGCGCATTTCGGCCGCTGCCTTGTTGGTGAAGGTGATGGCTGCGATGCGCCGTGGCGCCATGCCCGTCTCGATCAGGCGTCCGATCTTGTGCGTGATCACGCGTGTCTTGCCCGAGCCCGCGCCGGCCAGGACCAGGCAGGGGCCTTCGGTGTAGTGGACGGCCTGGAGCTGGGCCAGATTGAGTCCTGCGGACATGGGTGCGTTGCGCGGGGAAAGGCGTGAAAGTGAGGGAAGCGGGAGCATACCGCTTCGGGGGTCGGGGCCGTCCGGGCAGGTGTAAGCACCCTTGGAATTCGGCGACAAATCTCGCGACCCGCGGGGAGCTGTCTGTGGCTGTACAGCCACCGATAGAAAAGTTCACATTGATGGGTGTGATCGTTGAGCGAAAACTATCGAAAATATCAGTGCTCGCCTATATTTGCTCCAGGCGACCTCGATCTGTTCATTTCCCGCTGCTATCCGGGGAGGCGTTGAAGTTGGCTCGCACTACCGATGAGATTGGCCTGGCTGCCGAGCTGTGGTCGCCGCTGCTCAAGCAGCGTTTTGAGACATTGTTTGCCGTGGCGTCCCGCAAGTCGCTGCGCGGCTGGCGGCAGGTGCCCCTGGTCAGCGCCCAGGTGCTGGTGGTGGACGGCAGCCTGCCCGTGCCCGAGGCGGCCGGATGGCTGCCTTGCGTGGTCTATGTGGGCGGTGTGCCCCAGGGGCAGCACCTGGAACGCACGCCCCAGCGCCTGGCCACCTATCTGGATCTGGATTTCACGCTCTCCGACCTGATCGACATGCTGGACCGGGCCGCCGTCTTTCTCATGGACTGGACGGTGCGCCAGCAGGTGGCGTCCTCGCAGACCCTGGTGCGCGCCCTGGATGACCTTCGGCAGCAGGCTGAGGGCTGCCGCTACCAATTCCGGCTCAAGGCCTGGGTGGCGCTGCCCGCGCCCTGGAACAGTGCCGAATCCCTGCGGGCCCTGGCCATGCTGTGCCGTGGCCCGATGGATGTGGCCACACTGTGCGAGCACAGCGGCATGGCGCCTGCCGCCGTGGCCGAGCTGCTGCGCCACCCCCGGCTGCGCGGCACGCTCGATTGCAGCCTGAGGCCGGCCCGTGCGGACGATCCAATGCCGCTGGGCGGCCACCGCGCGCAGGCGCACGGGGCTGCCACTGCCGTGGCGCCAGGCCTGTCGCGCCAGTGGGTGCAGCGGCTGACCGGCTGGATACGCCGCGGAGGGCAGGCATGAGCATGTGGATGAGCGACCAGCCCGGTGCGGGACTGGTGCGGGTGAGCCTGATCGGCCCCATGGGCATCGGCAAGACCACGGCGCTGCGCAGCCTGTGCGGAGCGCTGATGGCCGCAACGGATGTGCCCAATCTCGACCGGGCCGCCCATTCCAAGGAGTTCACCACCGTGGGCGCGGAGTTCGGCGAGATCGATCTGGGCGAGGGAATGCGGCTGCAGCTGGTGGGCAGCCCGGGCCAGGACCGCTTCGACTTCGTGCGCCGCTGGGTGCTCAATGCTTCGGTGGGCGTGCTGCTGATGGTGGATGTGGGCGATGCCTCGGCGCCGGACTATGCCGCGCAGCTCCTGTCCGAGATCGCCACCTTGGAGGTCGAACCCCAGGTGCTGCTGCTCAGTTGCCGTGACGCCAGCGAACAACAGCAGGAGGCGTTCAGCACCGCCTTGGCCGATCGAGGTCGCGGTATAGTGCCTGTCATCCAGGCGGACCCCCGTGACCGGCAGCAGTTGCTGGATGCGCTGGGGGTGCTCGTTTCCTTGCTTTCCTTGCAAAGTCAGGCATGAAGACACCAACGCATCCCCAGATTTCCTCCACCGTGATCGAAGCTGGCCAAGTTGCACTCAATCGCGTGGTGGCGCCTCTCGAGGGCGTGCATATCGCCTTGCTGTGCACGCCCGATGGTTTCGAGATCACGGCCCTGCGGGTCAAGAGCGAGCTGCCGACGGAGCGCCTGTCTGCCATGGCGGGCTCGCTGATGGCCATGGCAAAGGCCGTGGCCGCCGAGATAGGCCACAAGTCCTGCCACCGCCTGACCTTCGAGACCGAACTGGGTACCGTCCTTTTCCAGGCCGTCGGCGGCAGCCACCCGGCCATCCTGTGCATGGTGGTCGATCAAAGCGCCCTGCTGGGACGTGCGCTGTGGGCCGCGGGCGAAGTGGCCGGCGATCTGTCCCGTCTCTGACCCCCGTATCCGATTCAAG
Source organism: Delftia sp. CH05 (assembly GCF_009827015.1). Lineage (NCBI taxonomy): Bacteria > Pseudomonadati > Pseudomonadota > Betaproteobacteria > Burkholderiales > Comamonadaceae > Delftia > Delftia sp. CH05. The sequence continues at coordinate 34,036 of NZ_WUMG01000047.1, forward strand.
AGTTTTCTCCCCCGAGGAGCGGGCGCGATGAGTCCATCGCATCGCCTGCCCTTGCTATTTGAAAGAGGTGGCATATGGCTTCGATACATGATTCTCTGAACGGCCTGCTGGGCATCGATGGCGCCCTGTGCGCAGCCCTGGTGGACAGCACCAGCGGCATGCTGATGGGCAGCGCGGGCTCCGGCCTCGACATGGAGCTGGCCGCCGCCGGCAACACGGAGGTGGTGCGCGCCAAGCTCAAGACCATGCGCATGCTCAAGCTGGACGATGCCATCGACGACATCCTGATCACCCTGACCCACCAGTACCACGTCATCCGGCCCGTGGCCGCCCATGAAGGCGTGTTCTTCTACCTGGTGCTGGACAAGAGCCGCTCCAACCTGGCGCTGGCCCGCCGCAAGGTGCAGGAGATCGAAAAGGACCTGGCACTCTGAGAGCGCCCGCGCTCTTGCCGCCAGACCTGCCGGAGACGGATTCCGGCAGGTTTTTTTTCGCCCGCCGTCACCGGTGCGCCACGGGCGCGCAGCGTACGCGCCGGCTTGCTGCCAGAATCGCCGCGTGCTGTCCGTCCTGCTGATCACCTTCCCCTTCTTCGCTCTCGTGGCCTGCGGCTTCGCAGCCACCTGGCGTGGCGTGCTGCCGCAGGCGGCGATACCGGGGCTCAACGCCTTCGTGCTGTATTTCGCGCTGCCCTGCATGCTGTTTCGCTTTGGCGCGCAGACGCCGATCGCGCAACTGCTGGATGTGGGCGTCTCCGTGGTCTACCTGCTGTGCGCGCTGCTGATGGTGGGCGCCACCGTGGCGCTCACGCTGCGGCGCGTGGGCTGGAACGATGCGGCCTTCGGCGCGCTGGTGGCCGCCTTCCCCAATACCGGCTTCATGGGCGTGCCCATGCTGGTGGCGCTGCTGGGTGAGCGTGCGGCGGGCCCGGTCATCGTCACCATGGCCATCGACATGGTGGTGACCACCTCGCTGTGCATTGCGCTGTCGCGCCTCGGAATGCCGGGCGGGCACGGTGTGGCGGTGGCATTGCGCCGCGCGCTGGCGGGCATGGCCTCCAACCCCATGCCCTGGTCCATCGTGCTGGGCGCAGTGGCGTCGGCGGCGGGCTGGACGCTGCCCGGCCCCATCGACCGCACCGTGGCCATGCTGGCGGGCGCGGCCTCGCCCGTGGCGCTGTTCACCATAGGCGCCGTGCTGGCGCGCTCGCAGATGAACAGCCATGAGCGCGTGGCCGCGCGCGACTACGTGCCCATCGCGCTGGCCAAGCTGCTGGTCCATCCGTTGCTGGTCTGGGCCGTGGCCCGCGCGGCCATGGCGCTGGGCCTGCCGCTGGGTGAGGAGGCCTTCGTGGCCCTGGTGCTGCTGGCCGCACTGCCCAGCGCCAGCAATGTCTCGCTGCTGACCGAGCGCTTCGGTGCGCATGGCGGGCGGGTGGCCCGCATCATCCTGGTGTCCACGGTGCTGGCCTTCCTGAGTTTCTCGGGTGCCGTGGCGTTGATGGCCTGAGCAGGTCCGAGCGGCAGGACTGGGCAGGCCCGGTCAGTCCAGGCCTGTCGGCAGGCTGGCGCTCTCTACAATCGCGCCCATGTTTTTTCACCACCTCGACGGGATTGCATGAAACCCTCCCCCTCTGCCCTGGCCGGCGCTCCCACGGGCGCGGGCCTGCTCTGGATGGTGACGCTGGCCTGCCTGCTCTGGGCCCTGGTGTCCTGGCTGGCCAATGGCAATCTGGACGGCTACCACGACATGCTGGAGAACTATGCCTGGTCCCAGCCGCTGCAGCTGGGCACGCACAAGCACCCGCCGTTCTTCGCCTGGGTGGTCGGCCTGTGGTTCATGGTGTTTCCGCAGAACGACGCCTTCTACCGCCTGCTGTCCTATGCCAATGTGGGCGTGGGCCTGTGGGGTGTCTATGTGCTGGGCCGGCGCCTGGGGTTGGCGCGCCTGGCGCCGCTGGGGGCGCTGCTGCTGCTGTGGTGCTTCCCGTATACGACGCTGGCCGGCAAGTTCAACGCCAACAGCCAGCTGCTGTCCCTGTGGCCCTGGGCAGCGGCCCTGCTGCTGGCCAGCTGGCAGGAAAAGGGTGTGCGGGGCCTGGCCTTCAGCGTGGCGCTGGGCGTGGTCTCGGCCGCCTGCATGCTCAGCAAGTACTACAGCGGCGTGTTCCTGGCCGGTTTTCTGCTGCCCATCCTCCTGGTGCGCGAAGGTCGCCAGTGGCTGCTCACTCCCAGGCCCTATGTGGCGCTGGCAGCCTTTGGCCTGGCGCTGGCGCCGCATGTGGCCTGGATTGCCCACCACCAGTGGGTGACGCTGGGCTATGCCATGGACCAGGGCGGCGGGCAGGTGGTGTGGAGCTATGTGCTGCGCTTTGCGCTGGCGCCCATCTTCTACTGGCTGCCGGCCTGGCTGGCCGTGTGCCTGGTGTATGGCTTCATGCAGGCCCGCCAGCAAGGCGGTGGCTGGCTGCGCTGGAGCGCGCGCTTTCTGCGCCGCAGCTGGGCCTGGCAGGGGCGGGGCGACACCTTGTTCTGGCTGGCCCTCATGCCCTGGCTGACGACGCTGGGCTTTGGCGCCACCGGCGTGGTGGAGCTGTCGACGCCCTGGGCCATTCCCATCGGCTATGCCTTCGTGCTGCTGTGGCTGCGCAACCTGGACGCCGAGGCGCCTGCCGCGACGCAGGCCGCCCTGGCCGCGCTGCGCCGCGCCTGGTGGCCGAGCCTGGCCGTGGTGCTGGTGATTGGCGTGGCCGCGGGTTGGGGCAATGCGCGCAAGAGCAGTTCCGACTACTACCGGCCCGCGGCCGATGCGGCCCAGGCCATCGTGCTGTCCTGGAACCAGCGCCACCCGGAGCAGCCGCTGCAGTGGGTGGGCGGCGACTGGGCGGAAAACGCCATGCTCTCCTTCTATGCACAGCCGCATCTGCGCACCATCCCCGGCCTGCCCGACAGCGAATATGCGCGTGTGCTGGCGCTGCCGGACTGGCGCCGCCAGCCCGGCCTGCTGCTGTGCCCGCGCGGCCCCGTGGCCGGCGAGCCCGGGCCGACCGCGAAATCGCGCGATTGCGAGCGGCAGGCGCAGGCCTGGCTGGCGAAGCTGGGCCTGCCGCAGGAGCCGCGTGTGCTCACGCTGCAACGCTCGGGCTGGCGTTTTCCTGTGCCCACACCTTATGCGTATGCGGTTTTTGATGTGTTGCCGCGCGCGGGCAGCCAGCCCGCTGACAATGCTGGCCTATGACCGAATTGCATGCTGACATTGCTCCGGCCGCTCCCAAGGGAATGCTGCCGCGCGCGCCGCTGCGGCTGAGCTGCGTGGTGCCGGCCCACAATGAAGAGGGCAACCTGGAGGCGTTCCTGCGGGCCCTGGACGCGACCGTGCGCACGCTGACGCCCGACTACGAGCTGATCGTCGTCAACGATGGCAGCCGCGACGCCACGCACGAGATCGCGCTGCGCATGGCGCAGGAGCTGCCCGTGCGCTACCTGGCGCTGTCTCGCAACTTCGGCAAGGAGGCGGCCCTGTCGGCCGGCATAGACCATGCGCGCGGCAATGCCGTGGTGCTGATCGACGCCGACTTCCAGCATCCGCTGCAGATGCTGCCCCAGATGTGCGAGCTGTGGCAGTCCGGCTACGACATGGTCTATGGCGTGATCGCCGACCGGGGCGCCGAAAGCGGCGCCAAGCGGGTGGGCACCAACCTGTTCTACCGGCTCATGAATGCCGGCAACCTGGTGAAGATCCCGCCCAATGCCGGCGACTTCCGCTGGCTGGACCGCTGCGTGGCCGACGCGCTCAAGGCCCTGCCCGAGAGCCACCGGTTCATGAAGGGCCTGTACGCCTGGGTGGGCTTCAAGGCGGCGGCACTGCCGTTCGTGCCGGCCGACCGCACGGCCGGGGCGTCCAGCTTCAATTTCCGGCGCCTGGGCTCGCTGGCCCTGCTGGGGCTGACCTCGTTCACCACCTTGCCGCTGCGCGTGTGGAGCATCGTGGGCGGGATGATCTCGCTGGCGGCCCTGCTCTACGGGCTGTGGATCACCATGGAGACGCTGATCTTCGGCAACCCGCTGGACGGCTGGCCCACGCTGGCGGCCAGCATCATGCTGTTCTCGGGCGTGCAGCTGATGTCCATCGGCATCCTGGGCGAGTACATCGGCCGGATCTATGACGAGGTCAAGCGCCGCCCCACCTACCTGCTGGCGCGCGACGAGGACCGCAGCCCGCTGGCGCCGCGGGAGTAGCCATGCACGATGTGATCGCGCAGCTGCGCCGCCTGCCGCAGGCGCTGCAGTTCGTGCTGGTGGGCGGCTGCGCGGCCGCCACGCACCTGGCCGTGGTCGCCCTGCTGGTGCAGCTGGCGGGCATGGCGCCGCTGCATGCGAATGTGCTGGCCTTTCTCGTGGCCTTCGTGGTCAGCTACAACGGCCATGCGCTGTTCACCTTCGTGCAGGCCCAGGCGCGTGGCCGGGCCGTGGTGGCCAAATACTTCGCGGTGGCCTGCGTCTCCTTCGTGGCCAATGAGCTGCTGTACTGGGCGGCCCTGCACTGGCTGCACTGGCACTATTTCTGGAGCCTGGCCCTGGTGCTGGTGCTGGTGGCGGTGGGCACCTTCGTCCTGGCCAAGTTCTGGGCCTTTGCGGCCCCCGGACGCAAGGAATCCCCATGAACACCATGCCTGCCATAAACGGGGAGAAGTCCCCGGCCAGAACCGTCGTCCTGTGCGCCGACGACTATGCGCTGCACCCCCTGGTCGACGAGGCCGTGGAGCAGCTCACGCTGCAGGGCCGGCTGTCGGCCACCAGCTGCATGACCACCTCACCGCACTGGAGGCAGGCGGCCAGGCGCCTGCCCGCGCTGCGCCCGCGCCTGTCGCTGGGCCTGCACTTCAACCTGACCGAGGGCCACGGCCTGCAGCCTGCCGCCGGCATCGGTGCCGTGATCGCGCGCGCCTATGCCGGCGCACTCGGCGGCGCCGCCATGCGCGACGCCTGGCGCCGCCAGCTCGACGCCTTCGAGGACGCGCTGGGCATGGCCCCCGACTTCATCGACGGCCACCAGCACGTGCACCAGCTCCCCGGCGTGCGCGCCGCGCTGGTGCAGGAATTGCGCCAGCGCTATGGCGACAACGCCGACGACCTGCCCTGGGTCCGCTCCACCACCCCGGCCGGCCAGCTCTGGCGCGACCCCAAGGCCGCCATCATCGCCCTGCTCGGCGGCTGGACCACCACCCGCCGCCTGCGCCGCCAGGGCGTGCCGCTCAACCACGGCTTCGGCGGCGTCTACGCCTTCGACCAGCCCACGCCCGAAGGCTATGGCCGCCACATGGCCCAATGGCTGGCCCAGCTGCAGCCCGGCAGCCTCATGATGTGCCACCCCGCCACCGCCCCCGTCCAGGGCGACGCCATAGGCGCCCAGCGCGCCGTCGAATACGCCTACCTGCGCTCCGACGCCTTCGCCCAGGCCCTCGAACAAGCGCACTGCCACATCGCCCAAGGCCCCCTCACCCCGCTGTTCACAACGAACTAAGAAGCAGCAATAGAAAAGGCCCGGCCAAAAATGGACCGGGCCATGTGGGCGCAGCGCAAAAAACCGACGAGGCCCAAAGCAAGGGACAGCAAGCAAGGGCCGCCCCGCAGCGAGGCTGTCGTCCCCCTCCCCCGCGAAGCGGGTAGAGAGGCGCCGTGCCACGGGGGGAAGGCGCGCCAGCGCCTCAGGGGGTGCCTATCAATATTCCCAGAAGATGCGCTGCAGCTGCTTCGTGTCCTGCGTCTTGGTCAGGGCCACGGCGGCCAGCAGGCGGGCCTTCTGCGGGTTCAGGTCATGGGCGACGACCCAGTCGTACTTGTCGTCGGGCTGCTCGGCGTTGCGCAGCACGAAGCCGGCCGGCACGCGCGAGCTGCGCACCACGATCACGCCCTTTTGGCGCAGTTCATTGAGCTTGGGCACGATGCGGTCGGCCACCGAGCCGTTGCCCGTGCCGGCGTGCACGATGGCCTTGACGCCGGCCTTGCCCAGCGCGTCGATGGCCGTGGCCGGCACGTTGCCGTAGCCGTAGACGATGTCCACGGCGGGCAGGTCGGTGATCTGCTCGATGTTGAACTCGCTGCCCCTGGTGTGGCGCTTGACGGGGGCGCGGAACCAGTAGGTCTTGCCCTCGACCACCATGCCCAGCGGACCCCACTGGCTGGAGAAGGCATTGGTCTTGATGTTGGTGAGCTTGGCCACATCGCGCGCGGAGTCGATGTTGTCGTTCATGCTGACCAGCACGCCCTTGCCCGCCGAGTCCTTGGAGGCGGCCGTGGCCACGGCGCCCAGCAGGTTCAGCGCGCCGTCGGCCGAGATGGCCGTGCCGGGGCGCATGGAGCCGACCATGACGATGGGCTTGTCGGTGGGCACCACCAGGTTCAGGAAGTAGCCGGTCTCCTCCAGCGTGTCCGTGCCGTGGGTGACGACGATGCCGTCCACGCCGGGCTGCTTGGCCAGCTCGTTGACGCGGCGTGCCAGCGTCAGCAGTTCCTTGTTGGTGAAGCTTTCGGAGGCGATCTGGAACACCTGCTCGCCAGAGACGTTGGCGATGTTGCTCAGCTCGGGCAGGCCGGCCAGCAGCTTGTCCACGGGGACCTTGGCGGCCGTGTAGGTGGCGCTGTTGACGGCGCTGGCGCCCGCGCCGGCAATGGTGCCGCCCGTGGCCAGGACGACCACATGGGGCTTGCCGGCCTGTGCGGCGGGAGCGGGTGCAGGGGCGGTCGCCGTGGCGGGCGCTGCGGCTGCGGGGGCCTGGCTGGCGCCGGGCTGGGACGCGCAGCCTGCCAGCGCAAGCGCGACGGCCATCAAGGTCATACGGAAGGGGGTGAACGGCATGTATCGCTCCTGGAAAGGCATTGAATGATCCAGCCTTGTGGGCTGAATGCGGCACGATGCAATAAACATGCCCCGCCTGCATCAGCGCAAATCCCGATGGGAGCCGTGCGGCGGATGCGCTAAAAGCGCTTCCGAAAAAGTAGCGGTGAATGCTTTGTGGGATTGCGCCAAAGGCCTGAAAGGCTTGGGGTTTTTTGGGGCCGTTCCAGAGGCTGTGCCACGTTCAGATGGCCAGCGGGTCCACGTCCACCAGCCAGCGCACCAGGGCGCGGTGCTCGGGCTGTGCCCTGATCCAGTGCAGATGCGCCTGCCAGGCCCAGAGAAAGCGCAGCAGGGCGGGCCGCTGGGCCGACTCGATCAGCATCTGCGCCCGCTCCACATTGGCCACGCGCTGGACGGACATGGGAATGGGCGGGTAGAGAAACACATCGTCCACATGGGGCAGGCCGGCCTGGCGCGCGGCTTGGGCGGCGGCGGCCAGAAAGGCCTGGGCGGCCTCCTGGCTGCGCGCATCGGCCCGCACGATGGCCTGGAAGGCAAACGGCGGCATGCCCGCATCGCGCCGCTCGCGCAGCTGGCGCGCCGCAAAGGCAGGGTAGTCGTGCGAGCGCAGCGCGGTGTAGACGGGATGGGACGGGTCATGCGTCTGTATCCACATCTCCGGATGGCTGCCCTGGGCGGCCACGTAGTGCGCGTCGCGCCCTGCGCGGCCGGCCGCCTGCATCAGCAGGCTGAACAGGCGTTCGGGCGCGCGGTAGTCGCTGGAAAACAGCGCGCTGTCGGGCTGGACGGCGGCCACCAGGGTGATACGCCGGAAGTCATGGCCCTTGGCCACCATCTGGGTGCCGACCAGCACATCGATGTCGCCGGCATGCACCTGGGCCAGCTGCTCCTCCAGCGCGCCCTTGGCGCGCGTGGTGTCGGCGTCGATGCGCGCCACGCGGGCGGGCTCGCGGTCGGGGCGCTGCACATTGCGCAGCAGGCGGGCCAGTTCTTCCTCCAGCTGCTCCGTGCCCTTGCCCAGCGGCAGGATGTCGGGATTGCCGCAGCCGGGGCAGGCCATGGGCACGCGCTGGGTGTAGCCGCAGTGGTGGCAGCGCAGCGTGCGGTCGGCCTTGTGGAAGACCTGGTGGGCACTGCAGTGCGGGCAGTCGCTTTTCCAGCCGCAGTCGGCGCAGAACAGCACGGGCGCGAAGCCGCGGCGGTTGAGCAGCACCAGGCTTTGCTCGCCGCGCTGCACACGCTCGGTGATGGCATCGATCAGCGGCGGCGAGAACACGGCCTTGCGCGGCTGCTGGCCCATGTCCACCAGACGCACGCGCGGCAGGGCGGCCGCGCCGATGCGGCTGGGCATGTGCAGGCGCAGGTAGCGGCCGCCCTGCGGCTCGTCGGCATTGGGCGGGCGGCTGGCGTGCCAGCTCTCCAGCGAGGGCGTGGCGCTGCCCAGGATGACCTTGGCGCCGGTATCGCGCCCGCGCCAGATGGCCAGGTCGCGCGCCGAGTAGCGCGCGCCTTCCTGCTGCTTGTAGCTGGCGTCGTGCTCCTCGTCCACCACGATCAGCGACAGCCCCGGCAGGCTGGCGAACACCGACATGCGCGTGCCCAGCACGATGCGCGCCGTGCCCGTGTGTGCCGCCAGCCAGCTCTTGAGCCGCTGCGGGTTGGTCATGCCGCTGTGCATGCTGACCACGCAGGCCGCGCCGTACTGCGGCGCAAAGCGCGCCAGGAAGCGCTGCTCCAGCTGGGGCGTGAGATTGATCTCGGGCACCATCACCAGCACCTGGGCGCCGGGGTCGGCATCCAGCGCGGCCTGGGTGGTCCTCAGGTAGACCTCGGTCTTGCCGCTGCCCGTGCTGCCGTAGAGCAGGAAGGGGCCGGGGTGGGCGGCGATCTGCGTGAAGACGTCGGCCTGCTCGGCGCTGAGGACGATGGGGGGAATGTCTGCGGCGGCCGGGGCCGGTGCGAGCGCTGATGCAGGCGCAGCGCCAGGCGCCGGTTGCGCCTGTTCCGCCTTTGCAGCCTTGGCCGCTCTCTTCGCCGCGGCCTTGGTCGGCCTGAGCCGGCGCGCCAGTTGCTCGGCCGTCATGTCGCGCAGCTGCGGCGGCAGGGCCGTCACGGCGATCTCGCCCACGCTGCGCTGGTAGTAGTAGGCGGCGAAGGCCACCAGCCGCCGCCAGGCCGCCGGCAGCGGCGCGATGCCCTCCAGCACGGCGCAGATGGCGCGCAGCTCCACGCCTTCGGGCACGGCGGGCGGCTGGGCCGGCGCGTCCCAGACCACGCCCAGCAGTTCCCGGCGTCCCAGCGGCACGCGCACCAGGGTGCCCGGCTCCAGCGGCTGCTCGCAGGTGTAGCTCAGCAGATCACCCACGGCGCTGTGCGCCGGCGTCTGGACGGCGACATGGACGGTATGGGTGGGAAGGGGCATGGGAAGAAAGCGGGGCCTGAAAACGCTGGTGCCGCAGGGCACGAGCAGCGGCAACAAAGCCGCCAAGCATAAGCCTTGGGCAGCGTCCGAGGCGTGGGAAGCGGCGTTCTACACCAGACATCCCGGGCCGTGGCTACGGGTTTCTGGGTATATCGCCAATTTCTGTGGATAACTTTGTGGGGATTATTCGGATCTATGGCCATCCCCCCATTTGTCTGACCTTTCCGAGTGGTGCATTCTGAAAACGGTGCTATCAAAAAAAATCTTCAAAAACAACGGCTTATATCGATATGTCGCCCGCGTGCAGGCGCGGGTGACAACTGTGAGTCCTAAGACCTCGCTCAGATTTTTCTGTGCATAAGATGGTCTGTGGCCATCTTGTGCAGCAAGCGCCGGCCGGGCGCGCGGACTGTGGACAGCGCGGCCCAGCCGGGCCGGTGGCTGTCACGGCAGGGGGCCGGCGCTGCGCTGGCATCCGGTCCTGCGTGTGATGAGGAGCAGGGCGGGCGCTCAGCGCTGGCGCATGGCGCGCGAATGGCCGTGGACGGCCTCGACCAGGGCGGCCACATGCTCGGGCGGCGTGAACTGGCTGATGCCGTGGCCCAGGTTGAAGATGTGCGTGGGGCCCGTGGTGGTCCTGTCGGTGTGCGGGGCGCCGAAGCTGTCGAGCACGGCGCGCGCCTGCTCGGCCACGCGCTCGGGCGGCGCGAACAGCACATTGGGGTCGATGTTGCCCTGCAGCGCCTTGCCGGGTCCGCCCACCTCGCCGCCGACGATGGCGCGGGCGCGGGCCAGGTTGGCCGTCCAGTCCAGGCCCAGCACCTCGCAGTCCAGGTCCTTCATGTCGGGCAGCCAGATGCCGCCGCCCTTGGTGAAGACGATGCGCGGCACGTCCTGCCCATCGACGCCCGTGCGCTTGAGTCCGGCCAGCACGCGCTTCGTGTAGGCCAGGCTGAATTCCTGGAAGGCGCCATCGGCCAGCACGCCGCCCCAGCTGTCGAACACCATCACGGCCTGGGCGCCCGCATCGATCTGGGCGTTGAGGTAGGCGGCCACGCTGTCGGCGTTGACGGACAGGATGCGGTGCATCAGGTCGGGGCGCGCATACATCAGGCTCTTGACCAGGCGGTAGTCGTCGCTGCCCTTGCCCTCGACCATGTAGCAGGCCAGGGTCCAGGGACTGCCCGAGAAACCGATCAGCGGCACGCGGCCATCGAGCGCGCGGCGGATGCTGGTCACGGCATCGAACACATAGCGCAGCTTGTCCATGTCGGGCACGGCCAACTCGGCCACGGCGGCCTCGTCGCGCACCACCTTGGCAAAGCGCGGGCCTTCGCCTTCGGCAAAGGACAGGCCCAGGCCCATGGCGTCGGGCACGGTCAGGATGTCGGAGAACAGGATGGCCGCGTCCAGCGGGAAGCGCTCCAGAGGCTGCAGCGTGACCTCGGTGGCGTAGTCCACGTTGGTGGCCAGGCCCATGAAGCTGCCTGCCCGGGCGCGCGTGGCCTTGTATTCGGGAAGGTAGCGGCCCGCCTGGCGCATCAGCCACAGCGGCGTGTAGTCGGTGGCCTGGCGCCGGCAGGCGCGCAGGAAGGTGTCGTTGGTCAGGGGGGCGAAGCTCATGGTGGGCGATTGTCGCCGAGTCGGCTTCGCCAGGTTGCCGCGATGCCCGAGCGGCGCAGGGCGTCTTGCCCCGGGTTAACCCTGGTCAATATCGGCGGCAACGGGCTTTTTGAGGCCGCTACATTGTGCGGCGTGCGTTCCGCACGGGAATCCGTCCATGCAAGGAGAGAGTTTGCGATGCAGCGAAGAACCCTGACCCAGATCCTGGCCCTGGCACCGGCCTCGGCCGTTTGGGCTGCCAGCGGGCTGGCTGGAAGTGCCACGGCGGCCGAGCCGCTGTTTCCGGGCAAGGCGCCGCTGCGCATCGTCGTGGGCTACCCGCCCGGTGGCGCCACCGACCGCGTGGCGCGCATCGTGGCCGACAAGCTGCAGGCGCGCGTGGGCTCGCCCGTGGTGGTGGAGAACAAGCCCGGCGCGGGCGGCCGCCTGTCGGCCCAGTATGTGAAGAACGCGCCGGCCTCCCAGCCTGCGCTGCTGCTGGCCAATCCGGCCGTGATGCTGGTGGCGCCCCTGGTGTTCCTCGACTCGGGCTACGACCCCGACAAGGACTTCCGCCCGGTCAGCGAGGTCAATCGCTATGAATTCGGCGTGGCCGTGGCCAGTGCCGTGCCCGTCAGGCAGCTGTCGCACCTGCTGGCCTGGCTGCGTGCCAATCCGCAGCAGGCCAACGTGGGCGTGCCGGCCACGGGCAGCCTGCCGCACTTCTTCTCGCTGATGCTGGGCGAGGCCGCCAAGGTCCGGACCGAAACCGTGGGCTACAAGGGCTCGGCCCCGCTGCTGACCGACCTGGTGGGCGGCCAGGTGCCGCTGGCCATCGACACCTTCGACGTGCTGCTGCCCCAGCACGAGGCCGGCAAGATCCGCGTGCTGGCCGTGTCGGGCGAGCGCCGCAGCACGATGGCGCCGGACATCCCCACGCTCAAGGAATCGGGCCTGAACCTGTCGGGCATGGGCTGGAACACCTTGTTCGCGCCCCAGAGCATGGCGCCCGACATTGCCGAGCGCCTGTCGCGCATGGTGCAGGAGATCATGAAGGAGCCCGACACGCGCCAGAAATTCGAGGCCAGCCGGCTGACCCCGGTCTCCAGCAGCAGCGCGCAGACGGCCGAGATGCTCAAGGCCTACCGCGCCCAGTGGACGCCGGTGGTGCAGCGCTCGGGTTTCAAGCCCTGAACCTTCGACAAATCGGCCCGTGAGGGCCTTTTTTCATGGGGCCTAGGGTTTCCTCGGTGCCTGGGCGCTTGTGGTGGAAAGGGTCTGGCGACTAACATTTACCGACCATTCGGTAAATTATGTTTGATCTGCCGCATAAAGACGGCAGACAGGCCACGGAGACTTCCATGCCCCCATCGCTGGTTCTGGTTGAGCAGCACGACGCCGTCCGCACCCTGGTGCTCAATCGCCCCGACGCGCTCAACAGCTTCAACGCGCAGCTGCACGAGCAGCTGCTTTCGGCCCTGGAGCAGGCCGCCGGCGATGCCTCGGTGCGCTGCGTGGTGCTCACGGGCGCGGGGCGCGGCTTTTGCGCGGGCCAGGATCTGTCCGACCCCGAGGCCGCGCCCGACCAGAACCTGGGCGACCTGATCGAGCGCCGCTACCAGCCGCTGTGCCTGCGTCTCAAGTCCATGCCCGTGCCCGTGGTGGCCGCCGTCAACGGCGTGGCTGCCGGCGCGGGCGCCAATATCGCGCTGGCCTGCGACCTGGTGCTGGCCGCACGCTCGGCCAGCTTCATCCAGGCCTTTGCCAAGATCGGCCTGGTGCCCGACTGCGGCGGCACCTGGCTGCTGCCGCGCCTGGTGGGCCGTGCGCGCGCCCTGGGGCTGGCCCTGCTGGGCGACAAGCTGCCTGCGGCCGAGGCCGAACGCATCGGCCTGATCTGGCGCTGCGTGGAAGATGCCGATTTGCGCAGCGAGGCCCAGGCCCTGGCGCAGCGCCTGGCCGCCATGCCGGTGCGGGCCCTGGCGCGCACGCGGGAGGCCATGGACTCGGCCCAGCTGCTGGACTACGAACATGCGCTCACGCGCGAGGCGCGCCAGCAGGGCCAGCTGGGCGCGGCCCACGACTACCAGGAGGGCGTGGCCGCCTTTCTGGGCAAGCGGGCTGCCGTGTTCTCGGACCGCTGAGGAGCCCGCCATGCAAGACACCCACACCCCGGACGAAGCCGCACAGCGCCTGGCCGAGCAGGTGCGCGACGGCATGCTGGCGCGCGACCGTGCCGCGCAAGGCCTGGGCCTGCGCATCACGGACATCGCCCCCGGCGCGGCGCGCATGGAGATGGCCGTGCGCGACGACATGCTCAATGGCTTCGACATCTGCCACGGCGGCTTCATCACGGCGCTGGCCGACACGGCCTTTGCCTATGCCTGCAATGCGCGCAACGAGATGACGGTGGCCTCGGGCCTGAGCGTGGACTTCGTCGCGCCCGGGCGGCCCGGCGACGTGCTCACCGCGCAGGCACGCGAAGTCTCGCGTGCAGGCCGCACCGGCGTCTATGACGTGCAGGTCACCAACCAGCGCCAGGAAGTGATCGCGCTGTTCCGTGGCCGCTCGCACAGCTTCAAGGGCCGGCCCACCGTGCCCGGCCTGAACCAGTCCGTCTGAAAAGGCCCAGCCATGCCTGTCCAGCGCCCCGCCCCCGGCGAACTCGACCCCATCGAAACCGCCAGCCGCGACGAGATCGCCTCGCTGCAGCTGCTGCGCCTGCGCTGGTCGCTGCAGCATGCCTACGACCATGTGCCGCACTACCGCCGCGCCTTCGATGAAAAGGGCGTGCATCCGTCCGACCTGCGCACGCTGTCCGACCTGGCCCGCTTTCCCTTCACCACCAAGAAGGACCTGCGCGAGAACTACCCGTTCGGCATGTTCGCCGTGCCGCGCCAGAAGGTGGCGCGCGTGCATGCCTCCTCGGGCACCACGGGCAAGCCCACGGTCGTGGGCTACACGTTGAATGACATCGACAGCTGGGCGAACCTGGTGGCGCGTTCCATCCGCGCGGCGGGCGGGCGGCCCGGCGACATGGTGCATGTGGCCTACGGCTACGGCCTGTTCACGGGCGGCCTGGGCGCGCACTACGGTGCCGAGCGCGCGGGCTGCACCGTGGTGCCCATGTCGGGCGGGCAGACCGAAAAGCAGGTGCAGCTGATCCAGGATTTCCGGCCCGACATCATCATGGTCACGCCCAGCTACATGCAGGTGATCGTGGAGGAGATGCAGCGCCAGGGGATGGACCCGCTCGAGAGCTC
>NZ_WUMG01000048.1:0-47718 GCF_009827015.1 Delftia sp. CH05
AACTCTACAGTTCGATCTTGAATTTAAAGTCTTTCGACTAACTCATAAAAACGGAATTGAAGTGAACTTCACTTCTATTCTCATGAGCGTTTTTTGGCTTCAAAGAGCCGAGTTCCAAAGAACTTGGCTGTTCGCCTCAAACGCCCACGCTTATCGGCTGTATATTTTTAAGGATCGAAGCGAAGAATTTCTTCTTTGCTTCTGACTTGCTGCGATCAGCGAAGCCTTGAATTCTAGCACAGTTTTTAGCGTCGTTGCAATCAAATTTCTTCGATTTTTTCAACACCAGCGATCTGCATCGCTCTCTTCAGCAGAGCCTTGCATTGTAGCACGTTTTCCCAACAAGCCAACAAGAAGAACTTCGCCACCGCAACCAGAGCATCAGCCCCAGCCACTTGATCAGGCCACCGAAGCAACCCTCTCATAAAAAAAACCACCCTTGCGGGTGGCTTTTTGATTTTGGCGGAAACGGAGGGATTCGAACCCTCGATGAGGCTCTACACCCCATACTCCCTTAGCAGGGGAGCACCTTCGGCCACTCGGTCACGTTTCCGGAATGACGTTATTGTAACGTGCTTTTTTGCCGGTTTCGGCAAAACATCGATTTTATTCCGTCTTGTCGAGGCCGAAGGCGGTGTGCAGCGCGCGCACGGCCAGCTCCAGGTACTTCTCGTCGATGACGACGGAGGTCTTGATCTCGGAGGTGGAGATCATCTGGATGTTCACACCTTCCTGGCTCAGCGCACGGAACATGGTGGAGGCCACGCCCACATGGCTGCGCATGCCGATACCGACGATGCTGACCTTGGCGATGTTGGGATTGCCGACGACTTCGGAGGCACCCAGGGCAGGCACGACCTTGTCACGCAGCAGTTCCATGGCGCGCTGGTAGTCGCCCTGGCTGACGGTGAAGCTGAAGTCGGTTTTGCCTTCCTTGCTGATGTTCTGGATGATCACATCGACTTCGATGTTGGCGTCGGCCACCGGGCCCAGGATGCCGTAGGCGATGCCAGGGGTGTCGGGCACGCCGAGAACGGAGATCTTGGCTTCGCCGCGGTTGAATGCGATGCCGGATACGACGGCCTTTTCCATTTTTTCGTCTTCCTCAAAAGTAATCAGCGTGCCGGAGGTGGACTCTTCCTCCAGGTCGATGTCCCAGGGCGTGAAGCTGGAGAGCACACGCATGGGCACCTTGTACTTGCCGGCAAATTCCACGGAGCGGATTTGCAGCACCTTGGAGCCGAGGCTGGCCATCTCCAGCATTTCCTCGAAGCTCACGGTGTTCAGGCGCTTGGCGGCCTGCACCACGCGCGGGTCGGTGGTGTAGACGCCGTCCACGTCGGTGTAGATCAGGCATTCGGCCGCCTTCAGCGCCGCAGCCACGGCCACGGCCGAGGTGTCGGAGCCGCCACGGCCGAGCGTGGTGACGTGACCGTTGGGATCAATACCCTGGAAGCCGGTGATGATGACCACGCGGCCAGCGTCGAGTTCGGCGCGAACGCGCTTGTCATCGATGGACTCGATGCGCGCCTTGGTGAAGCTGCTGTCCGTGCGCACGGGAACCTGCCAGCCCGAGAAGCTGATGGCTTCCAGGCCTTCGGCCTGCAGCGCAATGGCCAGCAGTGCCGACGACGCCTGCTCGCCCGTGGAGGCGAGCATGTCGAGTTCACGGTAGTACGCCGTTTTGGCCGAGCTGGGAGCCAGCTCGCTGGCCAGGCCCAGCAGACGGTTGGTTTCGCCACTCATGGCGCTGGGGACGACCACCATCTGGTGACCGGCCCTAGCCCACTTGGCCACGCGCTTGGCAACGTTGCGGATGCGCTCTGTCGAGCCCATCGAGGTGCCGCCGTATTTATGAACGATCAGTGCCATTGGATATCAGGGTGACGAAACTGCTAGGCACGGCGCTGTACGACAGGGGGTGCTTGTGCAAGCCAGGTGCTCAAGAGGACTGCGCATGTAGCGAAATGTCCGTCCAGACCCGTCTTGCGCAAGCCATTTGGTTTTGGCGCGCCGCCGGTTTTCGTGCAAAGTTGGACCAAAACCTGTCAATTGTACCAATCGAGCACTGACCCCAGGCGCCGCACAAAACCCCTGCCCATCTTGAGATGGATGCGGTGGCCTCGCGTACGGCAAACGCCGACCTGCGCGAGCAGTTGATCGAGCTGCGCGGCGCTCGGGGTGGTGGCATGCACGCTGCGCAGCCAGTGGCGCAGCACATTGGCCTGGCGCGCTGGGCTCAGCGCCTGCAATGCGGCGATGCGGGGCGGGTTGCCCACCGCACCCAGGTCGGCCTGGGCCATCTCCTGCAGGAGCTCGGCCGCTTCGGCGCAATGCCGGCTGCTGCGCGCAAAGGTGGCGCGAAACTGGGGGAAGGCCTGGTGCAACGCCGGCAGCAACTGGGCGCGGATGCGATTGCGGGTGTAGCGGGCATCGGCATTGGAAGGGTCTTCCACCCACTCCTGGCCGCGCGCAGCAAGCCAGTCCCGCAATACCTGGCCAGGCAGATCAAGCAGCGGTCGATACCACGCAAGTCCCGCCCTGCTCCACTGCGCCGGCATGGCGGCCAGCCCCGCAACGCCGGCGCCGCGCGACAGTGCCAGCAGCAGCGTCTCGACCTGATCGTCGGCATGCTGCGCCAGGGCCAGGCTGCGAACGGCAGGCATGGGCACACCACCCTGCGCAGGCCAGGGCTCGGTGGCGGCCTTGATCAACGTGGCGTAGCGCAACTGACGCGCCGCATCCTCAGGGCTTTGGCCCGACGCGTGGCGCGCATCCACGCGGCAGATCTTCAAGGGGACGGCATGCTGCGCACAGGTTTTTTCACACTGGAGCACAAAGGCATCGGCGGCCGACTGCAAACCGTGGTGCACATGGATGGCGACGACCTGGCCCGGCCAGCGCTCGGCGCAGGCCAGCAGCAACGCAGTGGAGTCCGCTCCGCCGCTGAAGGCAACGGCCAGCGGCAGCGGTGGCGCAAAGCGCTGGATGGCAGCACCCAAGGCGGCGCCTGACGCGACGTCTGACGCGGCGTCTGATGAGGTGTCCGGCAGGTTCTGCGGCAGGTCGGTGATCGGCATTTCCACAGGCTTGGATCAGGTATGTCAGAACTCAGGCCGAGTCCCGGCACAAAAAGAAAACGGCTCCCAGGGGGAGCCGTTCAGTGTGCCAGAGCGTGGCGCCGGCCTTCAGCGATTGTCTGCCTTGGTATCGGCGAAACGGCCGTAGCTTTGCAGGCGCTCGTAGCGGCGGTCCTGCAGCTCCTTGGGCTTGAGGTCGGCCAGCTGGCGGTACGCATCGCCCAGCGCACGCTTGAGGAAGGCGGCCATTTGCTTGGGGTCGCGGTGGGCGCCGCCCACGGGCTCGTTGACGATCTTGTCCACCAGGCCCAGGGCCTTGAGGCGGTGGGCCGTGATGCCCATGGCATCGGCAGCGTCCTGGGCCTTTTCGCCGGTCTTCCAAAGGATGGAGGCGCAGCCTTCCGGGCTGATCACGGAGTAGACGGCGTATTGCAGCATCAACACCTGGTCGGCGACGGCAATGGCCAGGGCGCCGCCCGAGCCACCTTCGCCGATGACGGTGGTGATGATGGGGGTCTGCAGCTGGGCCATTTCGTAGATGTTGCGGCCGATGGCTTCGGACTGGCCGCGCTCTTCGGCTTCGATTCCGGGGAAGGCGCCAGGCGTGTCCACGAAGGTGAAGACCGGCAGGCCGAACTTCTCTGCCGTCTTCATGAGGCGCAGCGCCTTGCGGTAGCCCTCGGGGCGCGTCATGCCGAAGTTGCGCAGCGTGCGCTCCTTGGTGTCGCGGCCCTTCTGGTGGCCGATGACCATGCAGGAAATGCCATTGAAGCGCGCCAGCCCGCCCACGATGGACTGGTCGTCGGCGAAGTGCCGGTCCCCGTGCATCTCGATGAAGTCGGTGAAGCAGTCGCGCACATAGTCCAGCGTGTAGGGACGCTCGGTATGGCGCGCGATCTTGGTGATCTGCCAGGGCGAGAGGTCGCTGTAGATGTCCTTGGTCAGCTGCAGGCTCTTTTTGCTGAGCTGCTCGATCTCTTCCGAGATGTCGACTGCGCTTTCGGTCTGCACGTAGCGCAGTTCCTCGATTTTGGATTCGAGCTCGGCAATGGGCTGCTCAAAATCCAGAAAGTTCTTTTTCGCCAACTTGTTTCTCCTTGTCCCAGCCAGGCACGGTGCATGCGTTCCGGCCGGAAAACGGGGGTTGATCGGGTGTGATCGGTTTGTCTTCAGGCGGCAGGCTGCGTCTCGAGCGAGCGCCAAATATACCAAGTCGCCACGGTGCACCACGGCTTCCAGGCCTCGGCAACCTCGCGCGCCTCGCTGCGGCTGACGGGGTCGCCTGAAAAATAGTTCTGGCTGATGCCCGAGATCAGGCCTGCATCGTCCAGCGGCAGCACATTGGGCCGCTGCAGGTAGAAGATGAGGAACATCTCGGCCGTCCACCGGCCCACGCCGCGGATGGACATGAGCTCGGCCACGATGGCTTCGTCGCTCATGCCCTGCCAGTCGTCCTGGTGCAGGCGGTGCTCGGTGAAATGCATGGCCAGGTCCACCAGGTAGTCCACCTTGCGGGCGGACAGGCCCACGGCGCGCATGTCGTCCACCTTGAGCTTGAGCACCAGGTCAGGCGCCATCCGCGCAGGCAGGCGTGCGAACTTGTTCCACAGCGTCTGCGCGGCCTTCATCGAGATCTGCTGGCCCACGATGGAGCGCGCCAACGTGGCAAAGGCATCGCCACCGGGCTGCAGGGCCAGGTGGGCAAAGCGCGGGATCAGGCGCTTCATCACGCGGTCGCGGCGCACGAGCTGGCGGCAGGCCTCGGCCCAGTAGGCAGGCGCGCCTTCGGGCGGCGCGGGCAGCGATATCTTGGCCTTGGGCGTGGCGGCAGCGGCCGCTGCGGCGGCAGGCGGCGAGCCTGCGCGCGCGCCCAGCGTCACCACCGGCAGCGGGGCCGGTTGCTGTTCGGGCACGGGCAGATCGGCCACCAGCGGCAACTGCTCGAAATCCATGGTGTCCAGGGGTTTGGCGGAGGCCATCAAAGCACCTCCCCGCACCTGGCGCGGCACGTCTGGCAAGGCATACGGATCAGCCCTTGGCGGCTGCCTCCCAGGTCGTGCCTGCAGGGGAGTCCTTGAGCACGATGCCCTGTTCCAGCAGCGCCTTGCGGATACGGTCGGCCTCGGCCCAGTCCTTGGCCGCCTTGGCGGCTGCGCGCGCGGCAATCTGCGCCTCGATGGCGGCGGCATCCACATCTGCCGCTCCTGCCTGCAGGAAGGCCTGGGGGTCGCCCTGCAGCAAGCCCAGGCATCCGGCCAGGGCCTTGAGCAGGCCCGCCGTCTCGGCGCTCTTGCTGCGATTGACTTCTGCAGCCAGCTCGAACAGCACGGCCACGGCCTCGGGCGTGCCGAAGTCCTCGTCCATGGCCGCCTTGAAGCGTGCGGCAGCGGGATGGCTCCAGTCGATGGCGACCTCGGCAGGCGCCACCAGGCTCAGCGCCGTGTACAGGCGCTTGAGCGCGCCGCGCGCATCGTTCAGATGCACGTCGCTGTAGTTCAGCGGGCTGCGGTAGTGGCTGCGCACGACGAAGAAGCGAACGGTCTCTGCGTCGTACTCCTTGAGCACGTCGCGGATGGTGAAGAAGTTGCCCAGCGACTTGGACATCTTCTCGTTGTCCACGTTGATGAAGCCGTTGTGCATCCAGACCTGCGAGAAAGGCTTGCCGGTCGCGCCTTCGCTCTGGGCAATCTCGTTTTCGTGGTGCGGGAACTGCAGATCGGCACCGCCACCGTGGATGTCGAAGCTCTCGCCCAGCATTTCGCAGCCCATGGCCGAGCACTCGATGTGCCAGCCCGGCCGGCCCGCGCCCCAGGGGCTGGCCCACTTGACCTCGTCGGGCTCGCTGGGCTTGGCGCTTTTCCACAGCACGAAGTCCAGCGGGTCCTGCTTGCCGTCCTGCACGGCCACGCGTTCGCCGGCCTGCAATTCGTCCAGCGACTTGCCCGACAGCTTGCCGTAGCCGGGGAACTTGCGCACGGCAAAGTTCACGTCGCCATCGCTGCCCTGGTAGGCCAGGCCCTTGTCCTGCAGGCGGCCGATCATGGACAGCATCTGCGGCACGTATTCGGTGGCGCGCGGCTCATGCGTGGGGCGTTCGATGCCCAGGGCGTCGGCGTCCTGGTGCAGCGCGTCGATCATGCGGTCGGTCAGCGAACGAATGGTCTCGCCGTTCTCCAC
The DNA here is from genome assembly GCF_009827015.1 of Delftia sp. CH05. NCBI lineage: Bacteria > Pseudomonadati > Pseudomonadota > Betaproteobacteria > Burkholderiales > Comamonadaceae > Delftia > Delftia sp. CH05. The sequence goes on from NZ_WUMG01000048.1 coordinate 6,258, forward strand.
GGCACGACGGATGATCTTGTCGTCGATATCGGTGATGTTGCGCACATAGGTCACGCGATTTCCGCTGGCCCGAAGCCAGCGCTGCACCACGTCGAAAGCGACCATGGAGCGCGCGTGTCCCAGGTGGCACAGGTCGTACACGGTCATGCCGCACACATACATGCGCACATGGCCCGGTTCGATTGGCGAAAACGCTTCCAATGCACGCGACAGCGTGTTGTAGATACGCAAACTCATGGATGTTCATCAGGGGAGAAAGGGCCGCTGCAGGGGGCGCGTCCCACGCGCCGCCGGACCCTTGGCGCCGATGCAGGCATGCTCAGCAGGGAGCAGGAGCGGCAGGCGCAGAGCCCGTGTGACCCAGCACACCCCTCAGCTACAATTCACAGCAGTATAAGCCCGCGCCGCGGGGCGTTTCCCCGAGGCCCCGAAAGCACCTACATGCCTCTACGCAACTCGTTTCGCTCCGCCCTGCGCCTCGCGGCACTGGCGGCCCTGCTCGCAACAGGCCACGCCCACGCCGACGACTATACGGAAGTGAACCAGTTGCTGCGCAACGGCAAAAGCACCCAGGCCCTGGCACGCGCCGAAGCCTATCTTGCCAAGAACGCACGCGACCCCCAGATGCGCTTTCTCAAGGCCGTGGCCCTGACCGACAGTGGCAAGACCGACGAGGCCATCGCCGCGCTGAACCAGCTCATCGAGGACTACCCCGAGCTTCCCGAGCCCTACAACAACCTGGCCGTCATCTACGCAGGCCAGAACCAGCTCGACAAGGCCCGCTCTGCCCTGGAGTCGGCCGTGCGCAACAACCCCAACTACGGCGTTGCCTACGAGAATCTGGGCGACATCCACGCCCGCCTGGCCTACGAGGCCTACGGCAAGGCACAAGGCCTGGACGGCCGTGCTGCCAGCGTGCGGCCCAAGCTCAAGCTGCTGCGCGAATTGCTGGCTCCAGTCACCGGCGCCAAATAGAAGACACGGCCCACACGCGCACCCCGGCGCCCAGGCACGGCGGTCTGCACGCCATTTGGGTCTTGCCACGCCTGCGCGCACGCACAGGAACCTGCCCCGGTTTTCCCACTCCATCCCCCAGCCCTTTGGCTTTCTCAGGAGATTTGCATGACCACACGCCGCATTGCGTCGCTTTCCCTGGCCGGCATGGCCCTGGCCGCTTCCCTTTGCACCGCCCTGCCCGCCATGGCGCAGAACGCCACACCCAAGGTGCAGCTCAAGACCAGCATGGGCGACATCGTGCTGGAGCTGAACGAGGCCAAGGCCCCCAAGACCGTGGCCAACTTCATGCAGTACGTGCGCGACAAGCACTATGACGGCACGGTGTTCCACCGCGTGATGGACGGCTTCATGATCCAGGGCGGCGGCATGGACGCCAGCCTCAAGGAAAAGCCCACGCGCGCGCCGATTCCGCTGGAAGCGGACAACGGTCTCAAGAATGACCGGGGCACCATCGCCATGGCGCGCACGGGCAATCCCAACTCGGCCACCTCGCAGTTCTTCATCAACGTGGTGAACAACGACATGCTCAACGCACCCAAGCCTGACGGACACGGCTACGCCGTCTTCGGCCGCGTGGTCCAGGGCATGGATGTGGTGGACAAAATCCGCACAGTGGCCACGGGCAACCAGGGCATGCACCAGAATGTACCCACCAAGCCGGTGACCATCCTCTCGGCCACCGAAGTCAAGTAAACCGCGCGCCGCGCCCAGCGTGGCACGCCCCTGCCCTCCACCCAACAAGGAATCGCCATGAGCAATCCCCAAGTCGAACTCCACATCGCCGACCACGGCGTCATCACCCTCGAACTCGACGCCGCCAAGGCCCCCAAGAGCACCGAGAACTTCCTGGCCTATGTGAACAAGGGCCACTACGACAACACCATCTTCCATCGCATCATCGATGGCTTCATGATCCAGGGCGGCGGCTTCGAGCCCGGCATGAAGCAAAAGGGCACCGATGCGCCCATCGAGAACGAGGCCAAGAACGGCCTGAAGAACGACAAGTACACCATCGCCATGGCCCGTACCGGCGACCCGCACTCGGCCACCGCCCAGTTCTTCATCAACGTGGCCGACAACGGCTTCCTGAACCACACCTCGCCCAGCGCCCAGGGCTGGGGCTATGCCGTGTTCGGCAAGGTGGTCAAGGGCACCGAGATCGTGGACAAGCTGCGCGGCGTGAAGACCGGCCGCAACGGCGGCCACCAGGACGTGCCCAAGGATGACGTGATCATCGAAAAGGCCGTGGCCCTGTAATCAGGCGCCCTCCCGACAAGGCGGCTGCCCCCTTGGCGTGCAGCCGCCCTGTTGTCCATGCACATGGCCCGCCCCTGGCCGTGCACATGGACAACAGCCCTGCTCCAGAGCCTTCCCCAGCCTTCATGCAGCGCCCTTGCCGGGCGCGCACCCGCCCATGGCCCAGACTGCCGCACCTCGCCCTCCCTGCGTGCCGCCCATTGCGGCCGAATGGACACTGCCCGCGGCCTGGCGCACGCTGGACTTCATCTCCGACCTGCACCTGCAGGCCTGCGAGCCCTCCACCGTGCAGGCCTTTCGCCGCTACCTGCACGCCACGCAGGCCGATGCCGTCTTTCTGCTCGGTGACCTGTTCGAAGTCTGGGTGGGCGACGACGCCTTGCTGGATCCCGGCAGTTTCGAGGCCGATTGCGCCGCCACCCTGCGCGAGGCCGCCGCCCGCAGGCCGCTGTTCTTCATGCAGGGCAACCGCGACTTCCTGACCGGAGCGCAGTTCGATGCGCTGTGCGGCACGACCACGCTGGCCGACCCCACCGTGCTCGACTGCGGCGACCAGCGCATCCTGCTCAGCCATGGCGATGCCCTGTGCCTGGACGATACGGACTACCAGCGCTTTCGCGCCATGGCGCGCTCCGCCGCGTGGCAGGCGGCCTTCCTGGCGCAGCCGCTGCCGCTGCGCCGCGAGCAGGCACGCGGCATCCGGCAGGAGAGCGAATCGCGCAAACGTGAATCGGCCGGAGCGGACGCAGCCTCCCCCTCCGCCAGCCACACCGCCGCCATGCCCACCTATGCCGACCTGGATGCCGAGGCCACGTGCAGCTGGCTGCGCGCCGCCCGCGCCGCCACCCTGGTCCACGGCCACACGCACCGCCCGGCCGACCATGAACTGAGCGATGGCCTGCGGCGTGTGGTGCTCAGCGACTGGGATTTGGCAGCCGCCGTGCCGCGCGCCGAAGTGCTGCGCTGGGAGCAGGGCCAGGGCCTGCGGCGCCTGCCGCTGTCCGAAGTACTTGAACAGGCGCCCCAACGATGAGCCTCTGGCGACAACTGGGCCACTGGGCCCGGCGGCTGGGCCGCCGCGCACGCTCCGCCGTCTCGCCGGTGCCCGAGATACCAGCGCCGCTGTGGCTGTCCACACTGGCCGCCTACCCCTTTCTTTCCTCGCTGACGCTGGAGGAGCAATCGAAGCTGCGCGCACTGGCCGCCGTCTTCCTGCAGCGCAAGCGCTTCCACGGCGCGCACGGCCTGCAAGTGAGCGACGCCATGGCGCTGGAGATTGCCGCCCAGGCCTGCCTGCCACTGCTGCACTGGGGCGAGCCGCAGGGCGCGCTGTCCTGGTATGACGACTTTGTCGGCATCGTGGTGCACCCGGGCGATGCCGTGGCACGGCGCCAGAGCATGGACGAGGCCGGCGTCATCCACGACTACGACGAAGTGATCATGGGCGAGGCCATGCATGGCGGCCCCGTCATGCTGAGCTGGCAGGCCATCGGCGCAGGCCGCGGGCCGCATGCCAGCCACCACGGTCACGGCGGCCAGGCCGCCAACGTGGTGATCCACGAATTCGCCCACAAGATCGACATGCGCAACGGCGGCGCCGATGGCTGCCCGCCCCTGCCGCCCGGTTTCATGGGCAGCGGCTCCGCGCGCCAGGCCCGCGAGATATGGCAGGCCGCCTGGGCGCCGGCCTACGACGCCTTCCGTGAGCAGATCACCATCGCCGAACGCTTTGGCGGCGAATGGCCTTGGCTGGACGGCTATGGCGCCACGGCGCCCGCCGAATTCTTCGCCGTGGCCTGCGAAGCCTTCTTCGTGGACCGCGCCCGCTTTGCCCTGGAATTCCCCACGCTGGAGCCGCTGCTGGCTGCGCTCTTCAAGCCGGCCACCCGTCACCCCTGATCGGAGCAAACCTCCTTCAGCGCCTGGGCAAACAGGCGCTGCTCCTCGTACTGCCCGCCCGCCTTGCGCTCGAACAGGGTGATGGGTGGCAGGGTCCAGCCGAAACGGTGGCGCACGATGCCCACGCCCGCGATGCGCACCAGTTCCTCGGCAATGTCGGCCGGCACGATGGACACGGCCCGCTCATTGGCCGCCACCAGTTCGCCGATCACCTTGGCCGAGAGCGTTTCCACAAACGGCGGCGGTGGCTCCACGCCCGCGCGCAGAAAAAAGTCGGTGATCTGCTCGCGCATGGGCGTGCGGCGCTGGCCCAGCACCCAGTCAAGCCCCGTGAGTTCGGCCCACTGCAGAGGCCGGCGCCCCAGCCGCGTGGCCAGGCTGCGGTGGGCGATCAGGCGAGGCTCCTGCTCATAAAGCACGCTGTGCCGTATGCCGCTCATGTCCAGCACGGCCGAGGCGCGGCCAATCACGCAGTCCAGCTCATGTGCGCGCAACTTTTGCAGCAGGCGGTCGCTGGTGTCCTCATGCAGCGTGACCGTGATGCGCCGGCCTTGCGGCCGCGTCCTGCCGATGGCATCGGCCAGCATGCGCGCAGGCAGGAAGGGGATGACACCCACCTGCAGGTGCGCCGCACGCTGCTGCCCCACGGCCTCGATGTCGTGGGCCCAATGGTCCAGGTCGGCCAGCATGCCCCGGGCGCGCGCCAGCACCAGCGCGCCCAGCTCCGTAGGCTCCATGCCGCGCGCAGAACGCAGGAACAGGGGCGCGCCGAACAATGACTCCAGCTCGGCCAGGGCCTGGGTCACGGCGGGCTGGCTGGTGGCCATGCGCTCGGCCACGCGGGTCAGCGTGCCCAGCTCGCTGATGGAGCGCAGCAGCAGCAAATGCTTCATCTTCAAACGCGTGGCCATGCGGTGGGCCAGTTGGGCAGTGGTCGATGCAGTGCGGTTTTGCGGCATGGCTTCAGGCGTGGCGCGTCATAAGCAAAACCATATTGAACAATAAAAACAAACGAATTTCTGCTTATGCATGCGTTCCAGAATTCCGGCGTCTTGCACACCCAGAACGAAAGGACCAGGCAGACCATGGATGGCATGTTTTTCATCATCGCGCTGGGCGCGGCGGCGGCCGGATTCGTGCAGGGCCTGTCGGGCTTTGCCTTCGGCATGGTGGCCATGTCGTTCTGGGCCTGGGTGCTGGAGCCGCGCGATGCAGCCGTGCTCACCGTCTTCGGCTCGCTGCTGGGCCAGGTGCTGTCGGCCATCACCGTGCGGCGCGGGTTTGCGCTGGCAAAGCTGCTGCCCTTCATCCTGGGCGGTCTTGCCGGCATACCCCTGGGTGTCTTGCTGCTGCCGCACCTGGACATGGCCTGGTTCAAGGCCCTGCTGGGCGGCATGCTGGTGCTGTGGTGCCCGGTGATGCTGCTGTCGGCCCGCCTGCCCAGGCTGGCGCGCGGCGGTCGGGTGGCAGACGGCGCCGTGGGCCTGGCGGGCGGCGTGATGGGCGGACTGGGCGGCTTCACGGGCACGCTGCCCACGCTGTGGTGCACGCTGCGCGGCTACCCCAAGGATGAGCAGCGCTCGGTCATCCAGAACTTCAACCTGTCCATGCTGGCCGTGACCATGGCCACCTACCTGGGCACCGGCATGGTCGCGCGCAGCATGCTGCCGCTGTTCGCCATCGTGGCGCCGGCCATGCTCATTCCATCGCTGCTGGGCTCCAGGCTCTATATCGGCATCAGCGAGATGCGTTTCCGGCAGATCGTGCTGGGCCTGCTGTGCCTGTCCGGCGTGGCGCTGCTGGCCTCCTCGGTGCCGGTGCTGCTGCAGCGCGCGGGCTGAGCGCGCCGAACGCGCTGCCGGGAAGGCCTGGAACCAAGCCTGCCGGCTGCAGCAGATGACCAGGCAACGGCAGCAACACGTGCAGGGGCTGGGCAATGAACTGGCCGCCGCCAATAAGGATCTGCAGCGCGCGCAAGACTGGGCACTGCCCTCGAAAAAAGGCGGGGCAGGAATCGCTCCCTGCCCCGCCTTCAAGCGCCCGCCGCGTGGCGGGAACGCCTTCTTCTCCCTCGATGGCGCATCAGTACCGCGCGTCGGCCGGCTTCTTGTCCTTGGGCCAGTCCTTGTGCTTGTTGGCAAAGTCCGGGCGCGGCTGGTGGCTGAAGTACTCGGCCACGTCCACGGCCTCCTGGTCGCTGAGGCCGCCCTGGCCCAGCGGGAAATTGCCATGGAAGGCGATGGGCATGTTGCGCTTGACGAAGGCCGCTGCCGTATAGGTGCGCGCCATGCCCGCACCGATGTTGAAGGACTGGTCACCCCACAGCGGCGGATAGACCCACTGTCCCTTGGCATTCTTCACGCCTTCGCCCTCGCCGCCATGGCAGACCGCGCACTGGGCCGCATAGACCTTCTTGCCGTTGTCCACGTTGGGCACGATGGACTGGCTGATCTTGCCCACGCCACGGCCTTCGACCTTGTCCTCGGGCTTGGTTTCGCGGCGCATCCAGTCGAAGTAGGCGACCATGGCCTTGATCTCGTCGGACTCCAGCGGCAGCGGCTTGCCGTTCATGGAGCGCAGGAAGCAGCCATTGATGCGGTCCTCCAGCGTGATGACGCGGCCCGCGCGCGGCGCATAGCCGGGGAAGAAGGCCGAGACACCGATGTAGGGCGAACCATCGGCCACCGTGCCCGCGTTCAGATGGCAGCTGGCGCAATTCAGCGCATTGCCCACATTCCTGGGCAGCAGGTCACGCGTCTCTATGTTCAGGCGGGCGCCGTAGACCAGTTGCTTCGCGTTGGATTCGTCCAGCATGGCGGCCAGGCGCGGCGTCTCGAAGGGGCGTGCGCTTTCGCCCTTGGCATCGAGCTGCTTGCGCATGGATTGCACCTCCTTGGCATGGATCTCGCGCGCATCGGCACGGCCCCAGCTCCTGCGGGCGAAGTTGAGGATGTCGGCGATCTCCGCATCCTTGAGCTGTGCGAAGGCCGGCATGGTCAGCGGCCGTGCATGGCTTTGCGTGACGGGCGCCTTCCAGCCCGCCAGCATCAGATGGATCAGGGTGGACGGGTCCTGCGACTGCAGCGAGAAATTGCCGGCCAGCGGCGGGAACACATCCTTCACGCCACCGCCATCGGCACGGTGGCAGTCGGCGCAGAACTGCAGATAGCCCAGGCCACCCCGGCTGGCGTAGAGATCGGCAGGCACGTCGGAAGACACTGCCGAGGCGGCGGACGGTGCATGCACGGAGGCCTGCGACGCCGGATGCGGGGCGATGACCGGCCCCGGCCCCTGGGCCACCTGCATGGGCAGGTCGTTCTTGCCTGCGGGCAGCGACTTCAGATAGATGCCGATGGCCAGCAGGTCCTCGTCACTCATGTACTGGGTGCTGTGCTGCACCACATCGACCATGTTGCCGGAGACCGTGCCGTGGCTGTTGCGCCCGGTCTTGAGCAGTTGGGCGGTCTCCTCGGGTGTCCACAGGTCGCGCAGGCTCAGTGCGCGCCAGTTCTCCACGGTCTCGCCGGCCAGGAAGTACTCGCCCTTGCGGCCCTCGCCGGTCATGGTCTTTTCCTGGAAGCCCACGCCGCGCGGCGTATGGCAGGCGCCGCAGTGGCCCAGGCCCTGCACCAGGTAGGCGCCCCGGTTCCACTGGGCAGTTTGCTGCGGTTGGGGCTGGAAGGGCGCGTCATCCAGAAACACCCAGTTCCACAGCGCCAGGCCCCAGCGCTGGTTGAAGGGAAGGCCCAGGTCGGACTCCTTGTTGGCCGCCTTCACGGGCGCCACGCCCTGCATCAGGTAGGCGTACAGGGCCTGCATGTCCTCGGCCGTCATCTTGGCGTAGGAGGGATAGGGCATGGCCGGGTACATGTTGCGGCCATCGGCTGCCACGCCCTTGCGCATGGCGCGGTCGAACTGCTCGAAGCTGTATTTGCCCATGCCCGTATCGGCGTCGGGCGAGATATTGGTGGAATAGATCTTGCCGAATGGCGTCTCCAGCGCCAGGCCACCGCCCATGGGCTGTGTTTTATTTCCGGTATGGCAGGCCACGCAATCACCGAGTCGCGCGATATAACGACCACGGTCTACCAGGGTTCTTTGCTCGGCGGTCAGGTCCGCCGCATAGTCGGCGGGCAGGTCATCGATGATCTGCGGCATTTGCGCATGATCCACCTCGGGCGCCGGCGCCGAGATGGCGAGCTGCCATGCGGCAGCCGACAGCACGGCCACGCACAGCAGGCCTTGCTTGAGCGAGAGTTTCATCGTCTTCTATCCCGTGAAATAAATTATTATTGAAAGAGAAAATCGGATATTGACGAGATATTCCACCCAACGCATGCAACCATTGCAGCAAATATCAATCTCTTTGCGCAATATCTTCTTATATATACAAATTCTAGTGGAATCACCCTATTTTTTGATGCAAGCCGACGAAAAAGATAAGCCACTTGCGCATTTAACGCGGGCTTAATCCATCCACAGGAAAAGTGGCGGCGCAAATGGGGGCGCAGCCATGCAAAGCGGCCCCGCGAAGGGGCCGCCATGTGTACATCCCGGGGATGCCGGGTGCGTGGACAGGCTCGGCTCAACCCGCGTGGATCATCCGGCGCGCGGCCTGCGCCACGCTGTGTGCATCCACCCCAAAGTAGCCGCGCAGCGCCGCACGCGTGTCGCTGCGGCCGAAGCCGTCCGTGCCCAGCGTGAGGAAACGGCGGCCTGCGGGCAGGAAGGCGCGCACGGTCTCGGGCACCGCGCGCACATAGTCGGTGGCGGCAATCACCGGGCCCTGCGTACCTTGCAGCAGCTGCGCGATCCAGGGCTGGCCAGGTGCCTCGCCCGCCAGCATGCGCTGCTCGCAGGCCACGCCATCGCGCGCCAGCTCGCTCCAGCTGGTCACGCTGACCACGGTGGCGGCCATGCCCTCGCTGGCCAATTGCTCGGCGGCCTTGAGCACTTCGGTGAGGATGGCGCCCGATCCCAGCAAGGTGACATGCTGCGTGGCACGGTCCGCATCGCCAAAGCGGCTGAACACATAGGCGCCGCGCAGCACGCCTTCGGCAGCGCCTGCGGGCAGGTCGGGCTGGGCATAGTTCTCGTTCATCAGCGTGATGTAGTAGAAAACGTCGCGCTGCTCGACCAGCATCTCGTGCATGCCGGCGTCCAGTATCACGGCCAGCTCGCCCGCATGCGCGGGGTCCCAGGCCTTGCAGTTGGGAATGGTGGCCGCCACCAGATGGCTGGAGCCGTCCTGGTGCTGCAGGCCTTCTCCGCCCAGCGTGGTGCGGCCCGAGGTGGCGCCCAGCAAAAAGCCGCGCGCCCGCTGGTCGGCCGCCGCCCAGATGGCGTCGCCCACGCGCTGGAAGCCGAACATGGAGTAGTAGATGTAGAACGGAAGCATGGCCAGGCCGTGCACGCTGTAGCTGGTGGCCGCCGCCGTCCAGCTGGCGACGGCACCGGCCTCGCTGATGCCCTCCTCCAGGATCTGGCCGTCCAGCGCCTCGCGGTAGGACAGCACCGAGCCGATGTCCTCGGGCGCGTAGCGCTGGCCCAGGCTGCTGTAGATGCCCACCTGCTTGAACAGGTTGGCCATGCCGAAGGTGCGCGCCTCGTCGGCCACGATGGGCACGATGCGCGGGCCCAGCTGCGCATCCTTGAGCAGGCTGCCCAGCATGCGCACGAAGGCCATGGTGGTGCTCATTTCCTTGCCGGCAGGCGCCAGCGCGAACTGGGCGTATTGCTCCAGCGCTGGAACGGGCACGCGGTCGCACACCGTTTCGCGGCGCGGCAGTGCGCCGCCCAGGGCCGTTCGGCGCTCGCGCAGGTACTGCATCTCGGCACTGTCATCGGCAGGCTTGTGGAAGGCCAGGCCCTTGGCCTGCTCGTCGCTCAGCGGCAGGTTGAAGCGGTTGCGGAACTCGATCAGGTCGGTCTCGTCCAGCTTCTTCTGGCTGTGCGTGGTCATCTTGCCCTGCCCGGCCGAGCCCATGCCGTAGCCCTTCTTGGTATGGGCCAGGATCACCGTGGGCTGGCCGCGATGGGCGGCAGCCGCTGCATAGGCCGCATGGATCTTCACCAGATCATGGCCGCCTCGCTTCAAGCGGTCGATCTGCTCGTCCGTCAGGCCCTGGGCCAGGGCGGCGAGCTCGGGGTTCTGTCCAAAGAAATGCTCGCGGTTGTAGCGGCCGTCCTTGGCGGCGAAGGTCTGCATCTGCCCGTCCACCGTGCCGCCCAGCGTGCGTGCCAGGGTGCCGGTGATGTCGCGAGCCAACAGCCCGTCCCAGTCGCTGCCCCACAGCAGCTTGACCACGTTCCAGCCCGCGCCGGCGAACAGCCGCTCCAGTTCATCGACGATGCGGCCGTTGCCGCGCACCGGGCCGTCCAGGCGCTGCAGATTGCAGTTGACCACCCAGACCAGGTTGTCCAGCCCCTCGCGCGCGGCCAGCGTGAGGGCACTCATGCTTTCGGGCTCGTCCATCTCGCCGTCGCCGAACACGCCCCAGACCTTGCGCTCCTGGCAGTCCAGCAGGCGGCGGTGCGTGAGATAGCGCATGAAGCGCGCGTGGTAGATGCTGCTGATGGGGCCTATGCCCATGGAGCCCGTCGGGAACTGCCAGAAGTCGGGCATCAGCCAGGGATGGGGATAGCTGGACAGGCCTTGCGCGCCAGCGGCCGGCGCGCTGATCTCCTGCCGATAGTGCTGCAGGTCCTGCTCGCTCAGCCGCCCTTCCAGGAAGGCGCGCGCATACACGCCGGGGGCGCTGTGCGGCTGGAAGAACACCAGGTCGCCTCGGTGCTGGCCCGGCGCCAGCCCCTCCCGGGCATGGAAGAAATGGCTGAACCCGGTCTCGAACAGGTCGGCCGCGCTGGCGTAGCTGGCGATGTGCCCGCCCAGCTCGCCATAGGCCTGGTTGGCGCGCACCACCATGGCCAGCGCATTCCAGCGCATGATGGACGCCAGCCGCTCCTCCATGGCCAGGTCGCCCGGAAACACCGGCTGCTGCTGCGCGGCCACGGTGTTCACATAGGGCGTATTCAGGTCGGGCTGCCAGCCCAGGCGCTGCTCGCGCGCCATGCGCGCCAGCTCTTCGAGCACGAAGCGCGCGCGCTGCGGCCCCTCGGCGGCGACCAGGGCCGCGAAGGCCTCCCGCCATTCGGTGGTTTCCTGGGGATCGGTATCGATATCGGCCAGCGTGGCCAGCGGCGTGGGTGCGTTCATGCCCGCCACTTTAGGACTGGCGGACCGGCATGAGCAGCCGTTCATGGATAAGGGAAACGCCATATTCCAGCATTTCATGCCGGCATCTACATAAAATCCGGCACATGAAACTGGACACCATCGACTTGCGCATTCTGGCCGAGTTGCAAACGGACGGCTCGCTGTCCAACGTGGAGCTGGCGCGGCGTGTGCACCTGTCGCCCTCGCCCTGCCTGGCGCGCGTCAAGGCGCTGGAGAAGGCCGGCGTGATCGCGCGCTATGTGGCGCTGGCCAATGCGTCGGCCCTGGGGCTGGGGCTGAATGTGTTCATCAACATCAGCCTCAAGTCGCAGGCCAAGGAATCGCTGGCCGACTTCGAGCGCCGCATTGCCGAGCACGACGAGGTCATGGAGTGCTACCTGATGAGCGGCGACGCCGACTACCTGATCCGCGTGGCCCTGGCCGACATCGGTGCGCTGGAGCGCTTCATCGTGGAGCAGCTCACGCCGATTCCGGGCATAGAGAAGATCCGCTCCAGCTTCACGCTCAAGCAGGTGCGGTACAAGACCGCCCTGCCCCTGCCGGCCGCAGGCTGAGGCGGATGGAGACTGGCCTCAGCCCGCAGGCTTGGCCATCTCGCCGGTGGCGATGCGGCGGCGCAGCTCGCCCAGCACGGCCTTGAGGCGGCGCTCGTTGTCCAGCCCCACGCGCACCAGCATCTTCTGGCCGCTGGACAGGGCCTGCAGCTCCGGGTCGGCGTATTCGTAGCGTACCCAGGGCTGGACGGAGGGCACCTCGCCCTCCACCTTGGTCAGCCTGACCTGCACCGGGCCCGCGGGCTCGGGCGCGGCGCGCAGATGGTCTATGACGGCAATGAGACGATCGTTGAAATAGCGGCTGGGATAGCCCAGGTCTTCATAGGCGGTCTGGAACAGGGGATACAGCCGGGCATAGAGCTTGACGGCCCCGTCCATGGGAATGGACTCGGCGAAGGCCACGAAGGCCTTGTAGCGTGCGGCGTTGGCGGGGGAGATGGCCTGTGCCTCCCCGGCCTCCGCGGCGCCCTCCACCGTGAAACGCTGCGGCGCGGGGTGCACGGGCCAAAGCCGTGCTGGGGCCTGGGAGCGGGTCAGGTTGTCCACGGTGGCCACGGCGCGGCGCACAAAACCGTCCATCTGCAGAAAGCTGCCTGCCTTGTCACGGCCCAGCAGGCCGTTGAGGGCCTGGGCGACATGGGCGTCGGAGTCCTGCAGCGCGGGCAGGCCGGGCGCGGGTGGCTCCAGCGCATCGACAGGGTTCTGGGGCTCGGTCAGCTCGGGCGCGGGGACGGGTTCAGGCTCGGCAGGCTGGGCGGGCGCCTCTGCCACTTCGGGCGGCGCCTCGGGCACGTCGGCGGGACGCCACCAGTACCACCAGGCTGCGCCCCCCACGGCGGCAGCCGCCAGTACCGCTGCGGCGATGCCGAAAGCCGATGGGCCGGAGGATCTGGCGCGGGGGCGGAAGTCTTGGGGGTCGCGTTCTGGCATGGATGGGTCCTTTGGCTTGGGCAGGGGCTGGCAGCACAGTTGCCGCAGGACGTGCGACAGCAAAGCACAACCGGGGTTCCCGGGCTTTCCTGACACCAGCCCCTGACTGGTGTTTATAAGCCGCCCCGCTGCCTGCGCAGGCCCTTGTGCGCGCCAGGCAACAAGGCGTTACCCGGCTTACGCGGCCAGCCTGCGCACAAGAAGGGGGCGGTACAGCAGGCTCAGCCCTGCGTGCCCAGATCCTGGAGCCAGGCCATGGCGGCCTGCAGCTCGTCGGGGCGGATCTCATGCATGCTCGGGTATTCGTGGTAGCTCAGTTGCAGCGGCAGGCGCTGCACGTGGCTGCGAATGGCGTGGGCGCTGGTCAGCGGAATGACGTTGTCGTAGGTGCCGTGGCTGACCCAGAGCGACTTGCCGTCGAAGGCCGCGTCAGGGGCCTGGTGCGGCAAGGCCTCGGGCAGCAGGCGGCTGTGCCAGCACATGGCGGCGCGCAGCAGCGCGGGCTGGGTCAGCAGCAGGCTGAGCGCCATGATGCCGCCCTGGCTGAAGCCGCCCGCCACGGTACGCTGGGCAGGAATGCCCAGCCGCGCGCCGGCCTGCTGCACGGTCTGGGCCACCAGGGCGCGGCTGTGCTCTTCCTGCGATGCGTGGATGTGGCGCGTGCCGTTGGCATCCACCGTGAACTGGAACCAGGCATGGGCACTGGGCCCCATGGAAAACGGGGCACGCAGGCTGAGCACGTGGAACTGCGGCGGCACGAACGATGCGAGGCCGAACAGGTCCTGTTCATTGCTGCCAACGCCATGCATGAGCACCAGCAGCCAGGGCTGCTGCCCCGGTGCGGGTTGTGCGGGGCGCTCCAGCGCCAGCAGGGGCAGGTCGATCATCACGGACTCCTTGGTTTTTAAGCGATTTCCGGGACCGGGGTGGTCCCGGGCAACGCGCCATTGTGGCGCCTCGCCAAGTCCGCGGGGGCAGGAGGTTATGCCGCCTGCGCGTCCTCGAAGGCCATCGCGTCCATGGCCAGGATGGAGTACATGACTTCGCGGCTCAGATACCGAGGCCGCGCCGTGGCGCCGGCCGCGCCCAGGGCGAAGTACAGCGGCATGAAGTGCTCTTCGCTGGGATGGGCGCGCCGGGCCGAGGGAGCGCGTGCGCGGTAGTCCAGCAGCGCGGGCAGGTCCTGCGCCTGCAGGCGCGACTCGATCCAGCGGCTGAAATCCTGCACGTAGGGCGAGGAGGCGCTGGAGCCGCCGACGGCATGGTCGTCCTGCAGGCCATCCTGGCTGCGCAGGGCCTGCACGGCGTCGTCCACCCGCACCGTGGCCTCGCCCGTGCCGCCCCGGAATTCGGCCAGGTTGTGCGTCATGCTGCCGGAGCCGACGATGAGCACCCCTTCATCGCGCAGCGCCGCCAGGGCCGCGCCCAGCGCATGGGTTTCGGCCGGCCCGGCCGAGGCGGGAAGGGACAGCTGGACCACGGGCAGGTCGGCATCGGGCAGCAAATGCATCAGCGGCACCCAGGCGCCGTGGTCGAAGGGCCGCTGCGCGTTGGCGGTGGAGGCAATGCCTGCGGCCTGCAGGCGCTCCATGACTTCCTGCGCCAGCTGGGGCGCGCCGGGGGCCGGGTACTGCAGTTCGTAGAGCGCGGGCGGGAAGCCGCCGAAGTCGTGCCAGGTGGAGGGCGTGGCTCCGGTCATGACTTCCACGCCATGCGACATCCAGTGCGGCGACATGACGACCACGCCGCGCAGCGGGCCGTGGGCCTGGCGCAGCGCCCTGCCCCATTGCGCGAGCACGGGGCCTGTTTCACCCGGCTCCAGCGCGAACATGGGCGAGCCATGGGAGACGTAGAGCACGGGCAGCCGAGTGCCGGCCGAAGCGGCTATGGAGGATGCGCCGGAATCGAGGGAAGCGTGAAAATCTTGCATTCCCCTAATGTAGGGACGCAAGCGGGCCGCGCCAAGCCGCCAAAGGCGGCACACATTGTTGCGCTGGCCGGCTCAATCGTCGCGCGGGCGGCCCCGCAGGGCCTTGGTGGCGCTGTGCCGGCTCTTGCTGTCCAGGCGCCGCCGCTGCGATCCCAGCGTGGGCCGGGTGGCGCGGCGAAGAATGGGTTCGGGATAGGCGGCGGCCACCAGCGCGTTGAGCCGCTGCAGCGCGGCGCGCAGGTTCTGCTCCTGCGTGCGGTATTGCTGGGCCTTGATGACGACCACGCCCTCGTTGGTGATGCGGCCGTCGCGCAGGGCCAGCAGGCGCTGCTGCACGGCCTCGGGCAGGCGCGAGGCGCGCACGTCGAAGCGCAGGTGCACGGCGCTGGAGACCTTGTTCACGTTCTGGCCGCCCGCGCCCTGGGCGCGCATGGCGGTCCACTGCACCTCGTGCAGCTCGATGGGGCGCATGCGCTCATGCATCCAGCGCAGCGGCCAATGCCGCCACAAAGGCATCGGGACGCTCATGCATGACCCAGTGGCCTGCGCCGGGCACCAGGGCCAGCCCCCGGAAGTCGCGCGCATGGCGTGCAAAGGCCTGGGCCAGCTCCTGCATCATCGGTCCCGGGTAGAGCGCGTCGTGCTCGCCATAGATGGCCCATACGGGGCCGTCCACGGCCTGCAGGGCGCGGGCCAGCACATCGGTGTGCGAGAGGCGGCGGCGTGGAAGGCGGTCGCGCTCCACATTGAGCACATGCAGGGCCAGCGTGTCCTCGTCGATGAGGCTGGCGTCATGCAGCATCAGCGCCTGCAGGTTGTAGCGGTGGGCCACGGCCTGCGCCTCGGGCGTGGCCAGGTGGCGCCAGCCCTTGAGCCGCACGGCCAGGCCCTTGCCCACGCCCATGCCGGGCGCCCCGGCCAGCACCAGGCGCCGGGCCAGCGTGCCGTCGGCAGCCGCCAGCATGCCGGCCGTCATGCCGCCAAAAGAGAAGCCGACCAGATCGCACAGCGGGGCGGCGGGCGCTCCGCCATCGGCCAGCAGTTGCCGCAGGCCCTGGCGTAGCGGCTCGACCAGGGTGTCGGCATCCTGGCCGCCCGGTACCCCATCGGAATCGCCGAAGCCGGGCAGGTCGGGTATCCACAGCTGGCGGCCCTGGGCCAGCAGAGCGTCCATGCAGCGCAGCCAGTGCGTCCAGCTGCCGCTGCCGCCGTGCAGCATGACCACCGGCAGCACGCCCGCGCGCGCCTCGCCCCAGACATGCCAGACCATGTGGCCGTCGTCGGGCCGCGCGGCAGACAGCGGCGTGGTGAGGCGCCGCGCACGGGCGCGCAGGCGCTCTATGGCGACAGGCGTGTTCACCACTGGGCCACGGCGTCGATGGCCAGGCCGTAGCCGGCCACACCAAAGCCGCACATCACGGCGCGCGCCGCAGCCGACAGGTAGGAGTGGTGGCGGAAGCTCTCGCGCGCATGCACGTTGCTGATGTGCAGCTCCACCAGCGGCACGCCCGTGCCCTTGACGGCATCCAGCAGGGCCACGCTGGTGTGGGTGTAGGCGGCGGCGTTGAAGATCAGGCCGGCCAGGCGGCCTTCGGCGTGCACGCGGCCGGCCTCGTGGATCCAGTCCACCAGCTCGCCTTCATGGTTGCTCTGGCGGAACTCCAGGGCCAGACCGTAGCGCGCACAGGCGGCTTCGCACAGCGCACGCACATCGGCCAGGGTCTGGGAGCCATAGATGGCGGGTTCACGCAGGCCCAGCAGGTTCAGGTTCGGGCCATTGAGGACATAGACGGTTTTCACGGCGGGGACACTCCAGGTTTCCAACGGGCTGGATTATGCGGGCCATCCCCGGCCCGGCCGCAACGCTGGCACCACGGAAAAAGCCGCCCCGAAGGGCGGCACAAGTCAATCCAGCCCGGTCCGGCTCAACGGCGCCAGTGACCGTGACCGTGACCATGGCCATGGCGGTATCCGCCACGGTAGCCGCCGCGATAGCCGTATCCATAGCCGGGAACGACCACGACGGGCGGCGCACGGTAGACGGCGCGCGGCGCGTAGTAGACCGGAGGCGGGGGAGCGTAGTAGATGGGCTGGGGCGGCGCCACATAGACGGGGGCCGGCGCCACATAGACGGGCGGGCCATACATGCCCGGCGAATTCAGGCTGATGGACCAGTGCACATCGCCCCGGGCCTGGGCGGCGCCCGAAGCCACCAGGGCGGCCAATGCGAGGCCGGCTGCTGCTGCTCTTGCAACCCACGGGGAAGCTGTCGTTGTCATGGTGTCTCTCCTCGAAGTTGGACAGGCGTGGCAGGCATTGCCGCTGGTGCCGCCTCCCCGCACTTTGGCACAGGGGACGGCACACGCCCTGCATTCTCAACGCGCGACAGGGGTCAACGGATGGCAGGCTTTTATACAAGTTTGTTTCCAAATGCCTCAACCCTTGCCCGGCGCGGCTGTCCCAAAGCCGTCCGGAGCGGGTCGGCAGGCGCGCGCCTACAATGCTGCGATGAGCTCTGCTGACGCCTCCCCCATCTCCAAAGATCCGGTCAAACCGAGTAACTTTCTGCGCCAAATCATCGAGGCCGACCTGGCCAACGGTACCTACGCCCAGCGCCGCTGGGGTGGAAGCCCCGGTGATGGCGACCACCACAACCAGGGCCAGGTGGACGTGGCGAAGATCCGCACACGCTTCCCGCCCGAGCCCAACGGCTACCTGCACGTGGGCCACGCCAAGGCCATCTGCCTGAACTTCGGCCTGGCGCGCGACTACCAAGGCGCCTGCCACCTGCGTTTCGACGACACCAATCCCGAGAAGGAAGACCAGGAGTACGTGGACAGCATCATCGATGCCGTCCATTGGCTGGGCTTCGGCTGGAAGGAAGCCGACGGTCACGAGAACCTGTACTTCGCCAGCAACTACTTCGACTTCATGTACCGCGCGGCCGAGTACCTGATCGAGCAGGGCCTGGCCTATGTGGACGAGCAAAGCGCCGACGACATGAAGGCCAACCGCGGCGATTTCTCGCGCCCCGGCGTGGACAGCCCGTTCCGCAGCCGCACGGTGGCCGAGAACCTGGCGCGCTTTCGCGAAATGCGCGACGGCAAGCTGCCCGATGGCGCTGCCGTGCTGCGCGCAAAGATCGACATGGCATCGCCCAACATCAATCTGCGTGATCCCGCCATCTACCGCGTGCGTCATGCCGAGCACCACAACACCGGCAACCAGTGGTGCATCTACCCGATGTACACCTTCGCCCATCCCATCGAGGACGCGCTGGAGCACATCACCCACAGCATCTGCACGCTGGAGTTCGAGGACCAGCGCCCGTTCTACGACTGGCTGCTGGACCACCTGCGCGCAGGCGGCCTGATCGCCGCGCCGCAGCCGCGCCAGTACGAGTTCTCGCGCCTGCACCTGACCTATGTGATCACCAGCAAGCGCAAGCTCAAGCACCTGGTGGACAACGGCATCGTCAGCGGCTGGGACGATCCGCGCATGCCCACCATCGTCGGCCTGCGCCGCCGTGGCTACACGCCGCAGAGCATCCAGGCCTTCTGCGAGCGCATCGGCGTGACCAAGGACTACGCCTGGATCGACTACTCCACCCTGGAAGGCTGCCTGCGCGAAGACCTGGAAAACCAGGCCCATCGCGGCATGGTGGCGCTGGACCCGCTGAAGCTGGAGCTGACCAACTGGGCCGAGGTCTTCGGCAGCGCCGAGCACCTGGAAGCCTGCGAGCTGCCTGCCCTGCCCCACGCCGCCGAAGGCCAGCAGGTGCCGGTGCGCCGCTTCACGCTGGGCCGCGAGGTGTGGATCGAGCGCGAGGACTTCGCCGAAGTGCCGCCCAAGGGCTACAAGCGCCTTTTCCCCGGTAACAAGGTTCGCCTGAAGGGCGGCTACGTGATCGAGTGCACGGGCTGCGAGAAGGATGCCGAGGGCAACGTCACCAAGGTGCTGGCCACCGTGGTGCCCGACACCAAGAGCGGCACGCCGGGCGCTGACAGCGTCAAGGTCAAGGCCGCCATCACCTGGGTGGGCGCGGCCGATGGCGTGCAGGCCGAAGTGCGCCTGTACGACCGCCTGTTCACCGACCCGCAGCCCGATGCGGGCGGCAAGGACTTCCTGGCCCTGCTCAACCCGGACAGCCTCAAGGTCGTGACGGCCTACGTGGAGCCGTCGCTGGCCCAGGCACAGCCTGACGACAAGTTCCAGTTCGAGCGCTTCGGCTACTTCGTGGCCGACCGCAAGGACCACGCACCGGGCAAGCCCGTGTTCAACCGCGCAACGGGTCTCAAGGACTCCTGGGGCAAGTAGGCGCACGGCCCGCTGGCGGGCACCTGCACCGCTCCCCCGAAGATGGCCCACCATCCTGCTTTGCAGGGGTGGGCCATCGCACATCGGCGCTTTTGCAGTGACCATGGCCTCAGCACAATTCCAGGCCATGAACCAAGCCTTGCCACAGGCGGCTTCCGCCGCCAAGTTCGACACCTCCCGCGCGGCCGAGTACGAGACGCAAAGCCGCATCGCCCTGGCCGGCTACGACGCCTGCCACGAGCTGGCCGCCTGCCTGCTGGCAGCCAGCCTGGATGCCGGGCCGAAGTCCGTGCTGATTGGCGGCGCCGGTGGCACGGGCCAGGAAATCCTGGCCACGGCGCGGCTCAGGCCGCAGTGGACATTCACGGCCGCCGACCCTTCGCCCCCCATGCTGGACCAGACCATGGACCGCATCGCAGCCGCCGGCCTGTCGGCCCAGGTGCGTGCAGCACCCTGTGCGGTGGAAGACCTGCCCGCCGGCACGGTGTTCGACGCGGCCACGCTGATCGGCGTGCTGCACCACATTCCTGACGATGCGGACAAGCTCAGGCTGCTGCAGGCCCTGTCGGCCAGGCTGGCGCCGGGTGCGCCCTTCATCCTGGCCTGCAATCGCCATCGCTACGACAGCGAGCCGCTGTTTCTCGAAGCCTGGGCCATGCGCTGGCGCATGGCAGGCGCGGACGAGGCCGCCGTCCATGCGAAACTCGGCAAGATCCGGCAGGGCGCGGTTCCACCCGCCTCGGAAGAGGCAGTGGAGCAGATGCTGGCCCAGGCCGGCTTCGTTCAGGCCAAGCGCTTTTTCTCCAGCCTGTTCTGGTGTGCGTGGATTGCCGCCAAGGCCTGATCGTCCCGAGCCGATCGTTCTTTCTCCGCCTTCCTTTCTTTGATTTGCCTTTCAGCATGAACTTCTCCGCACGCCTTCAGCAACTGCCCACCGTCACCCACCTCGCCGCGCTGCAGCTGGCCGATGCCCAGGGCCAGGTCGTGGCCACCATCGAGAACAAGCCCGGCCAGACCGGCTCCCTGGCCGTGTACCACGCGCTGGCCGCCCTCTACGGCGGCAGCATCACGCCGGCCGCCGCCGAACTGGGCCTGGAGTGGTATGCCGAGCACACGCAGGACGCCATCGCCTTCCCCGGCAAGCACCCCAACATCGACCGCCTGCTGGCCTGGTCCAAGGGTGCCGAGAGCTACCAGGCCCGCCTGCTCGCGGCTTGATCGCGGCCTGATTCCGCCTGGGTAAACACCGCGTCACAGAAGTTGCGCGGACTGGGGGCATCGGCTGACACGCCGGTGTCAACGCAGCGTGCACTTTGGCGTTCAAATGACATGTGCCTTGCCGCTTCGGCGCGCAAGGCGTTCCTGCCCAGGAGAACGCAATGCTGCAATCCGCCGTGCCCAGAGCACGCACCATGGCCCCCTCAGCTTCCCACGCCGGAGCCCTGCGCCTGAGCGTGCTGGGCCTGGCCGCCGCCCTGGCGCTGAGCGCCTGCAACGAATCCCAGGACAAGCCCCCGCAGGCCGCCAGCGCGCCGCTGCCGCCTGCCACCGAAAGCGCCCAGCCCGTCGCCACGCCCGTGGCCTATGTGCCGCCGTCGGCCGAGACGCTCTACCAGA
Organism: Delftia sp. CH05; assembly: GCF_009827015.1. Lineage (NCBI taxonomy): Bacteria > Pseudomonadati > Pseudomonadota > Betaproteobacteria > Burkholderiales > Comamonadaceae > Delftia > Delftia sp. CH05. Next base: position 27,016 of record NZ_WUMG01000048.1, read on the forward strand.
TGGTGGCGCCCATTGCGCTGTACCCCGACAAGCTCGTGGCCCAGGTGCTGGCCGCCTCCACCTATCCCGACCAGGTCGGCGCCGCCGAGGTCTGGCTGGGGCAGAACCCGGGCCTCAAGCCCCAGGAGCTGCAGGACGCCGTCAACGGCCAGGACTGGGACCCGTCGGTCAAGTCCCTGGCCCAGTTTCCCAATGTGCTGGCGCAGCTGTCTTCCAACATTCCCTGGACCACGGCCCTGGGCAGGGCCTACTACAACGATCCGGCCGACGTGATGAACGCCATCCAGGTGATGCGCCAGCGCGCCTACAAGGCCGGTACGCTCAAGGACTCCAGCCGGCTCAAGGTGGCCGTGGCCGCGGCCGATGCCCCGCCGCGCGATCCCCAGCCAGCGCCCCAGGACATGGGCGAGCCCCTGTCGTCCATGCTGCCGGTGCCGGTGATCGATGCGCCCTCGCAGTTCATCGAGATCACTCCCGCCCAGCCCGACACCGTCTACGTGCCGCAGTACGACCCGGGTGTGGTGTATGGCGAGCCGCTGCCGGTGTATGGCGGCTACCGCCCCATCGTGGCGCCGCAGCCCGTCTACGTGGGCAGTTCGGCCGCGCCCGTGGTGGCGGGGCTGATCGGCTTTGGCGCAGGCGTGATCCTCGCCGAGTCCGTGGACCGTCGCCCCTGGGGCTGGAACTCCTGGGGCATGCGCTGGGGCGAGCCAGGCTACCGCTGGCACCGCAACGAGCCGCCGCCACCGCCCTCGCGCCGGCCAGCCGTGATCTACAACAACAACACCTATGTGACGCGCTCGACCACGGTGGTGCAGAACATCCGCAACACGCAGATCAACAACGGTGGCAACGTCACCCACATCGCGAACAACCCGCACGTCGAGCCCCGCCCTGCCGGCAACCCGCCCAACCCGCCACAGGGCGGCGATCCGCGCCCGGGCGGCATGGCCGCGGCGGCCCTGGCCGGCGCCGCCGGCATGGCAGGCGCGGCCGCCGCAGCGCATGGCGGCATGCCGCAGCGGCTGGGCCTGAGGCCACCGCAGGGCGGCCCGCCGGCGTCTTCCCAAGGCATGCTGCCGCCCGGCGCCACGCACGGATCTGCCCGGCATGACGGCGCCGATCGCGGCCGCCCGGGCCTGCGGCCCGATGACCGGCCGCAGGCAGCGTTGCAGCCCAGGATGAACCCGGTGCCGGCCTCGCAGCCGGGCCAGTTCGGCAAGTGGCCGCAGGCTCCGCATTCGACCCAGGCTGCAGGGGTGCAGCGCCCGCCAGCCGCCCTGCCCGCTGCCGCCATGCCGGGCGAGCGGGGCCGCGATACCCGCGTGCCTTCGTGGTCGTCTGCCGCCGCGCAGCAGGGCATGCGGCAGCAGGACCGGCAGGACCGCGACCGTTCCATGGCCGATGCCGCGCGCATGCGCCAGCAGCAGCAACAGCAGATGGAGATGCAGACCGCCCGCCTGCGTGGCGAGGAGCAGTCGCGGCAGCAACAGCAACAGCAACAACGGCAGCAACAACAGGCCCAGCGCCAGGCACAGATGCAGATGCAGGTGCAGGCCAGGGACCAGGCCCGCGAACAGGCGCAGATGCAGGCCCGCCAGCAGCAGTTGCAGCAACAACAGCAACAGCAACAAGCCCGTGCGCAGGAGCAGATGCAGGCCAGAATGCAGGCCCAACAACAGGCGCAGCAGCAAGCGCAACGACAGGCCCAGATGCAGGAGCGTCAGGCGCAGCAGCAACGCATGCAGCTCCAGCAGGCACAGCAGGCCCAGGCGCGCGCCCAGCAGCAGCAGGCCCGCGCGCAGCAGGAGCAGCGCCAACAGCAGCAGCGCATGGCCAACGCATCCCGCCCGCAGGAACGGCGCGGCGGACGTGACGAACGCCGGGACCGCTGAACGGCCCGGCAGAGGTTTGGCTTGGCGCACGCTTGGCGGACAATGGGGCGATCGATAACGGCCCCATGCCGGCGCCAAGCCCGCCGCTTCATCCATGCAGATACCGACGACGAATCCCCGCTCCCGCCGACTGTTCGTGCAATCCCTGTGCGCCTCGGGCGCGGGCCTGATCCTTCCCTCCTGGGCCGCCAAGGCCGCAGCGCCCTCCAGCGAATCCCCCTGGCCCCATGACAGCCGCGTGCCCGGCGGCGTGGCCCGCCTGTCGCTGGGGCCCGCATCCCAGCGGCCCCAGGTACTGGCCGGCGACGTGCCCGTGCTGGTGGTGGGCGACATGATCGAATGGACGGCCGTGGTCGGCATTGCGCTGTCGGCCGCACCTGGCACCCACAGCGTGACCGTGAAGGGCGAAGGCGCAGCGCGCTCCCTGGCCTACGAGGTGCGTGACAAGAAGTACACCGAGCAGCGCCTGAAGGTCTCGCCCAAGACCGTGGACCTGTCGCCCGAGGACGATGCGCGCTACCAGCGTGAGCGCGCCCACCAGCAGACCATCATGGCGCTGTTCACCGAGCCGCCCGCACGCCCCGGCGACCTGCGCATGCGCCAGCCCGTGCCGGGCCGGCGCAGCAGCAGCTTCGGCCTGCGCCGCGTGTTCAACGGCCAGCCGCGCAATCCGCACAGCGGCATGGACATCGCGGCAGCCACCGGCACCAACGTCGTCGCGCCGCTGCCGGGCAAGGTGGTGGACGTGGGCGACTATTTCTTCAACGGCGGCACCGTGTGGCTGGACCACGGCGGTGGCCTGCTGAGCATGTACTGCCACCTGAGCAGCGTGCAGTGCAAGCTGGGCGATCAGCTGGACACGGGAGAGGCCTTCTGCAAGGTCGGCGCCACGGGCCGCGTCACCGGCCCGCACCTGCACTGGGGCGTGATGCTCAACCGCAGCATGGTGGATCCGGCGCTGTTCCTGGCGGCGTGAACGGGGCTGTGGCGCCCGCCGGCGTCAGTGGTCGGCCGAGGGAATCGTGTTCTGCGGCGCCACCGGCGTGGGCACGGCGATGGAGTCGCGGTCCTGCGCCAGGTAGCGCGAGACCAGCTCGAAGAAGCTGTCGTAGAAGCCGCTCTTGGCAATCGTCTCGCTGCCCACCTTGACCATGGAGTCGCTGCCCGAGGAGAACGGCAGCGACACGGACCCCAGCGCACCCACGCCCAGGCTGGCCGAGTTGGCGCTCTTCTTCAGGGTATAGCGGTCCTGCAGCGCCGTGACAAAGCCGATGCTGACCTGGCCGTCGGCGGTCTCCGGCACGCAGACCACGCGGATGTTCATCTGCAGGTTCAGCTCCGGGTCGGGCTGGAAGCTCTTGCTGCCTTCTATGAGTTCGGCCGTGCGCGCCATGGCGATGTAGCCCTGGCTCAGCAGCGCGCGGCGCGCGGCCTCGCAGGTCTGGGCCGGCGAGGCATCGAACATGCGCGAGAAGGTCTCGGTGGAGCCGAAGCTCTCCTGCACCGGCACATGCTGGGGAATCGTCGAGCCGCAGCCCGCCAGCACCATGATGACGGCCAAAGCCCCTGCGCAGCGCATGCCACGCACCCTGTTTGCTGCACTCCAACGTCGATACACGAACCTGCTCCTTGCTCCGGTGCCGCTGCCTGCGGATGGCATGGCGGCTGGCCGCCTATTCTCACCCGAGCGCAATGCAATGGCCGGCAACTTTGCAGCAATCGGTTTTTCCGTCTGCATCAAATAGATGCAAACGAATGTGAATAGCGCCCCGTTCTGACAAGCACCGCCGCCCATCTGCGTTATGGTGCCCCGGTTCGGCCACGGCCGGTGCGGCTCATGCCGCACCCGGGCTGCCCAAGCCTGCCGCCGCTGCGCCTGTACCTGTACCCATCAACCAAGGAACTCAACATGAAGCCAAGCTGGACCTGGTGCCTGCCCGTGATCGTCACCATGGGGCTCGGCGCCTGCAGCCATATCGACAAGGGCGGCAACGCCGAAGACGGCGCCAAGCCCCAGGTGTCGGCTCCTGCCGGCCCGCCCGGTGACGCCCAATCGCTGACCGCCTACCACTGGAGTCTTCGCCAGGCCCTCACGCCCCAGGGCACCGAAGACCAGAGCTGGTTCCTGACGGCCGCCTCGCGCAAGCGGCCCCTGCAACTGGAGTTCGCCGACCAGCGCCTGGCCGTCAAGAACCTGTGCAACGTGGTGACCACGGGCTACCGCACCGAAGGCAACCGCATCGCCACCCAGCGCGCCGCCAGCACGCTGATGGCCTGCGATGACGACCAATTGATGGCGCTGGAGCAAAAGGTGGCCCGCATCCTGCCCACGGCCAAGCAATGGTCCGTGCAACTGGGCGAAGGCAAGCAGCCTGCGCGCCTGACGCTCACCTTCATCGACGGCACGCGCTGGCAGCTCGACGGCTCGCCCACGGCACAGACCCAGTACGGCAGCGCAGGCGAACGCATCTTCCTGGAAGTGGCACCCCAGCGCACGGCCTGCAACCACCCGCTGATCAAGGACTTCCAGTGCCTGCGCGTGCGCGAGATCCGCTACGGCGACAACGGCGTGAAGACCTCCACCGGCGAGTGGGAGAACTTCTACAGCGAGATCGAGGGCTACAAGCACGAGCCCGGCATCCGCAACGTGCTGCGCATCCAGCGCTACAAGCGCCAGAACGTGCCGGCCGACGCATCGGCCTACGCCTATGTGCTGGACATGGTGGTCGAGAGCGAGCGCGTGGGCCGCTGAGCGCGCCTGCTGCCCCACAGCCCTGAAGGCCTGCACTGCGCAGGCCTTTTTTGTGGGCTGCGCCTCACAGCACCGGACTGAGCATCGCCAGCAGGTTGTTCCAGATGCGCCGGCCCCAGGGCCAGGAGTGGACCTGAGCGGCGGTGATGCGGTCGGACTGGCGGATGTAGTCGGCCTGGCGCTGGCGGATGGCCTGGGTCACGGCCTCGTCCTGCAGCAGCACATTGTTCTCGAAGTTCAGGTCGAAGCTGCGCAGGTCCAGGTTGGTGGAGCCCAGCAAAGCCACCTGCCCGTCCACGCACAGGGTCTTGGCATGCAGCAGGCCGGGGCGGAATTCATGGAGCATGACGCCGGCACGCAGCAGGTAGCGGTAGGTGCTGCGGCTGGCCGCGCCCACGATCCACGAATCGTTGCGCGCGGGCAGGATGAGACTGACCTGCACGCCGCGCCAGGCGGCGGCGCACAGGGCCTCGAGCACCGTGGCGTCGGGAATGAAGTAAGGGGTGGAGATCACGACCTCGCGCCGTGCGCTGGCCAGCAGCGTGGACACGAGCTGCGAGGTGGAGCGGGGCCGCTCGGCCGGGCCTTCGGCAATGACGACGGCGGCAAAGCCGTCTGCAGGCCGGTCGGGCAGACCGTTTGCGGACCGGACAGCCAACGGCATGGGAGGAACCTGGGCGACGCTGCGTGCCTGCGCCCAGTCGCTGGCGAACACCTGCTGCATCTGCGCCACCACCGGACCCTGCATGCGCAGCATGACATCGACCCAGGGCGCATAGCGGGCCTTGACGGCAAAGGCTTCATCCGCGCAGTTCTGGCTGCCGCAGTAGGTGATGCGCTGGTCGATCACGGTGATCTTGCGGTGGTTGCGCAGGTCCAGGCGGCTGGTGAACATCACGCGGATCGGATGGCTGGTGGGCAGGGCCACGGCCAGCTGCACGCCCGCCTGGGCCATCTGCTGCCAGAGGTCGGTGCGCAGCAGCGCGCGCGAGCCCAGGCCGTCCACCATGGCGCGGCAGACCACGCCACGCCGTGCCGCGCGCACCAGCGCCTGGGCCACGGCCGTGCCCGTGTGATCAGCCAGCCAGATGTAGTACAGCACGTTGATTTCATGCTGGGCGGCGTCCATGTCGGCCAGCATGCGGGCGCGGGCCTCGGCGCCATCGGCCATGAGCTGCGCGGTGTGGCCCGGCTGCGCGGCAAAGCGGTTGATGGAGGCCGCATAGCCGAAGGCAGCCTGCCACTGCGGGGCGATGCCCGCTATCGGCACGGCGGCGCCGTGGTCCATGGCAGCGCCTGCGGCGAAGTCCTGCACCTTGCGGTACCGGGCCCGGCCGCGGCGGCGCAGCGTGACTTCGCCAAACAGGTAGTACAGCGCGCAACTGACGTAGGGCAGCAGCACGATGACGGTGAGCCAGCCCATGCGAACGTCGGGGCGCACATCGTCACGCAAAAGGATGCGCAGGCCGAAACCCGCGATGAGCAGCAGATGCAATGCGATAAGCAGCCAGGTCATGCGGCCAGCATAGCGGCGGCATTGCGGACCTGTTTCTCAGGCGCGCAATGTTTCACGGGGGCACGGGCCTTGATCTGCGGCGGGCGGCCCCCCCCCGGCCATGGATACAGGAACAGAATTCCACGAAAAACCTGAATCATGATGAAAGTACACGCACACATCCCACGAAATTTTTCCGTTGGATGAAGAAAATGACGATGGCGTGACGGTTATGCCCAGCGACTGTGGGCCTGCCTGTGGACAAGCTTCGGGACAACCCGTGTTTGCGGCGCCAGCCTTGGCTTTGCCGGTGGCGCTCAAAAAACAGGCATGTTGCGCCGCCGCCGCAATGTTTCACGCAGCACCGGCAGGGTTCTCAGCGAAAGCGGAAACGGCCTTCGACGAACATGGAGGACCGGTGGCCGCCCTCGCTGGCCGGATCGGCAAAGGACCAGAAGGCCTGCACCGTTCCCTGCGCCGTGTCTATGACCTGGCTGACGGTGAAACCGGTTTTCTCGATCCAGTTGAGGAAGTGCAGGCTGTCGCTGACCTGCAGGTAGCTGAGCCGTTCGCAGCCGTCGGACACATGGCCCAGGGAATCGACCACATGCCAGACCATCTGGCCCTGCGGCGTGTACCGCACATCAGCCTTGCTATCGGGGAAATCGATGACCGCTTCGCGCCCGATCAAGGTGCCGGCGTATTGCATGGACAACATGGACATGGTGTGTTGCTCCTCTGATGCGGGGTTCTGGCCTGACCCGTGATGGCATGTTCACGCGCCGCGTCCCCGGTGTTTGTGGGAGCAGGCCGCATGCCTTCGTCGGCAGCATGGCGCAGGCGGTTCGGCCTGCAGGGCGGCGGCATTTCGCAGATACTGCGCGTGCTCTGCCACGGACTTCCGATCTTGCCCTCCTCCCCGCTTCCCCCCACTTCGGCCGACAGCCCCGCTGCCGGCCTGCGCAACAGCGCCTTCGTCCCTTTCGTCATGGCGCGCATGCTGTCCATGTTCGCCCAGCAGATGCAGGCCGTGGTCGTCGCCTGGCAGGTCTACGACCTGACGCGCGACCCCATGTCCCTGGCCTATGTGGGACTGGCCCAGTTCCTGCCCATGCTGGCGCTGCTGATTCCGGCAGGCGACCTCAGCGACCGCATGAGCCGCAAGCGCCTGCTGTCGGGCAGCTGGGCCGTGGCGGCGCTGTGCTCCCTGCTGCTGCTGTGGCTGTCCTGGCACGAGGGCGCTGCCGCGCACGATGTGCACTGGATCTACGCGGTGCTGGTGCTGTTCGGCTGCAGCCGCGCCTTCACGGGGCCGGCCCTGCAAAGCCTGCTGCCGCAGATCGTGCCGCGCGAGCAACTGGCCCAGGCGCTGGCCACCAACAGCATGCTGATGCGCACGGCCGCCATCGCGGCGCCCGTGCTGGGCGGCCTGCTCTACGCCTGGGGCGGCGCCGTGCTGACCTATGCGGTCTGCGGCGTGTCCCTGGTGCTGGCCGTGCTGCTGCTGGGCACGGTGCCCGTGCGCTATGCCGAAGCCATGGCGCCGGCCGGCGGCTCGCTGTGGCTGCGCTTTGGCGAAGGCATCCACTTCATCCGCACGCGCCCCATCATCCTGGGCACGATTTCGCTGGACCTGTTCGCCGTGCTGCTGGGCGGCGTGGTGGCCCTGCTGCCCGTGTACGCGCACGAGGTGCTCAAGGTTGGGCCCGAAGGCCTGGGCCTGCTGCGCTCGTCCATGACCGTGGGCGAGGTGGCCATGGGCCTGTGGCTGTCGGCCCGCCCCATACAGCGCCATGTGGGCCGCGTGATGTTCGCCGCCGTGGCCATCTTCGGCGTGGCCAATCTGGTGTTTGCGCTGTCGCACTGGTTCTGGCTGTCCATGGCGGCGCTGATGCTGGCGGGTGCGGCCGACATGGTGAGCGTGTACATCCGCTCGGCCCTGGTGCAGTTTTCCACGCCCGACTCCATGCGCGGGCGCGTGAACGCGGTGAACATGCTGTTCATCGGCTCGTCCAACGAACTGGGCGAGTTCCGTGCCGGCACCAGCGCCGCCTGGCTGGGCGCGGTGCCCGCCGCCGTGTTGGGCAGCCTGTGCACGCTGGGCGTGGTCGGCAGCTGGATGACCCTGTTCAAGCCGCTGCGCGACGTGGACCGGCTGGAAGACGCGGCCCGCGTGGGCCAGGGCTAAAGCAGCTCGGCCCGCAGCTGCTGCGCAGTTTTGGGCGACAGCAGGCCGGGCGCCACGTCAAAGACGGTCCTGCAGCCCGTCTGCCCCGATTGCTGCAGCCGGTGCACGGCGCGCGCATAGGCCACGAGCACGCTGGCCGTGAACTCCGGGTTGCTGTCCAGCTGCAGCCGGTATTCGATGGAATGGCGCAGCCCATCGGAGCTGCTGCCGCTGCGGATGACGAAGCCGCCATGCGCCATGGCCGCATGGTCACGGGCCAGCTCCTGCGCGCTGATGAAGTGCACCGTGGTGTCGTACTCGTCGAAGTAATGCGGCATGCCGGTGATGGCCTGGCGCACGCCGTCGGCATCGGCCCCATGCTCCAGCACCACAAAGCACTCGCGCCGGTGCCGCTCGCGCGCAGACAGTTCGGGCCGCACGCCGCTGCGCACGCGCTGCACGGCCTCGTCCACGGGAATGGTGTACTGCACGCCGCCGGCCACGCCGGGAATGCGGCGGATGGCGTCGGAGTGCCCCTGGCTCAGGCCCTTGCCCCAGAAGGTGTAGGTGGCGCCATCGGGCAGCAGGGCCTCGCCCATGAGGCGCTGCAGGGAGAACATGCCCGGGTCCCAGCCGGCCGAGATCAGCGCCGTGGTGCCCGCCGCGCGGGCCGCCGCGTCGACCAGCTCGAAATGCCCGGGAATGCGCGCATGCGTGTCAAAGCTGTCCACCAGGCTGAAATGCGCGGCCAGCGCGGGGGACTGCTGCGGCAGGTCGTCCTTGGAGCCGCCGCACAGCACCAGCACGTCGATGCCTGCGCGATGGGCCAGCAGGCTGTCCATGTCGTGCACGGGCGTGCCGGGCTGCAGCGGACGCAGCTGCGCCGGATCGCGGCGGGTGTAGATGCCGGCCAGCACCATGTCGGGGTTGCGGGCAATGGCCACCTCCACGCCACGGCCCAGGTTGCCGTGGCCGACGATGGCGATGCGGATGGGAGCGGTGCTGCGATGGTCCATGCGGTGCGGTGCCTTTGCGATGAGGTTCAAAAACTGCGGCTCGAAAATGAGGTCCATGCGCCAGCGCAGAACCAGGCGCGATCTTGCATCGCCAAGGAGCAGCCAGTCGTGCACTGCCGGGCAGCACTGCGTTGCCCTGCGCGGGGGTACTGAGCGGCGATGTTGGGCAGGGGTATTGGGAGAGGGTCGTGGGCCGTGGTGGACAGCAGCGCCTACACTCACGCCCTCATGTCCCAGCCCTCATCCCCCATCGCCCAGCCGCTGCCCTCGGAGTGCGGCGACGCACCGCTGCACATCCTCTGGCGCGACGAGCACCTGGTGGCGGTCTACAAGCCCGCAGGCTGGCTGGTGCACCGCACGGGACTGGACGCGCACGAGACGCGCTTCGTGCTGCAGACCTTGCGCGACCAGCTGGGCTGCCATGTGCACCCTGCGCACCGGCTGGACAAGGGCACCTGCGGCGTGCTGGTGATGGCCCTGCATGCCCAGGCCGCGCAGCGGCTGGGCCAGGCGTTTGCCGGGCAGCAAGTGCGCAAGCAATACCTGGCGCTGGTGCGCGGCTGGCTGCCCGATGCGGTGGAGGTGGACCACGCGCTCCGACCCGACGATGCGCCCGAGGACGCGCCAGCCCAGCCCGCACGGACTGCGCTGCGCTGCCTGGCCCGGCTCGAATGGCCCGAGGCCTTTGATCCGCGCCATGCGGCCACGCGGATTTCGCTGGTCCAGGCGCTGCCTGCCACGGGCCGCCGCCACCAGATACGCCGCCATCTCAAGCATGTGGCCCATCCCATCATTGGCGACGCCACGCATGGCAAGGGGCCGCTGAACCGCTGGTGGGCCGAGCGCCTGGGCCTGCAGCGGCTGTGGCTGCATGCCCATGCGCTGGAGCTGGCGCACCCGATGACGGGCGAGCCGCTGCGCTTGGAGGCCGACTGGAGCCGGCTGGGCCATGTGCCCGATGTGCAGCACTGGCGCGCGCTGTGCGCCCTGCCCGGCTGGCAGGCCTGTGCGGGCCTGCCGGCGACGGCCGGGCTGGATCAGGCAGCTTCGGCAGGCGCGCCCGTTTCAGGCTGCTCCATCAGCGGCGCGGCCACGTAGGCGTAGTCGGCCGAGGCATCGGCCTTGAGCACGCCCGACAGCAGCTCCACCAGGCGCTCGTTGCCCATCTTGAAGCCGCAGGCCTGGGCATGGCCGCCGCCGCCGAAGCTTTCGGCCAGCGCAATGCAGTTGAACTCCGAGCGCGATCGCAGCCCGACCTTCACGCCCTTGGTGCTGGCATGCCACATCAGCGCGAAGCTGCCGCTCTGGCGCGCCAGCAGGTCGCCGACCTGGCTGTGGAACATGCCGGGGCAGTTGACCATCAGGCCCTGCATGCCGTTGAAGACCAGGGGCTGGGCGGACTCGGAAATGTCGGCGCACAGCTTCTGGAATTTCTCGTCCATGGCGCCGCCGCGTGCCATGAAGGCAGCTTCCTGCTCGGGCGTGAAGGCCGCGATCTCGGCCCAGCGCTCGAAGCTGCGCGGCTCCATGTCCAGCGCCGCGAGAAAGCCCGCGCTCTCGGCGAATTCCCACTTCCAGATGTCGCGGTCCTCGATGAAGCGGATCAGGCCCGGCACGGGCTTGTCGGCCTGGAAGAACTCCCAGGCCAGGCGCGCGCCGGACTTGTTCATGTCGAAGTGCACGACGCCGCAGCGGCACTGGTAGCCGGTGAGCTTTTCGGCAGCGCTCTTGTGGTGGTCCAGCACCACGAGCTTGGACACGCGCGACTCGATCTCGGCCATCAGCTCGGGCTCGAAGGCGAAGTCCAACACGTAGACCGCGCGGCCGGCCAGCTCGCCCAGGTCGTCGGCCTTCTGGATCTCGCCATGGTCCAGTCCGCGGAATTCGGCCTGCCCACCGTAGAACAGCCAGGCCGCCAGCGCCGCGCCATAGCCGTCCGGGCAGCGGCGGCCGTGGTACAGGATCAGGGGCTGGGGATCGTCATGCTCGGGACGCACGAACAATTGCAGGGGCAGGATGGTGTTTTTCATGATGGGGGCGATTGTCGGTCCTGGCGCCATTCCCCTGCATCTGCGCCAACTCCCGGGCCAGGGCATTGCGCGGGCAGCTATCAAAGAACGTAGCGCAAAGCCTCGGCAGCACAAGGCCTATCGGCGCGGCAGACGGCATAGGCAAACCCCAGGACCTATCATGTCCGCCTTGTCATTGAATTGCTGCGACCGCCTGCGGACCCGCTTGGCGTGCAGGCCGTCGCGGCCCCTGTATGCGATCCACACCCGACATCACCCCCCATCTCGGCTCCCTGCTGAAGTTCCGCCACGACCTGCATGCCCACCCCGAGCTGCGCTACGAGGAGCACCGCACCGGCGACAAGGTGGCGGCCTATCTCCAGGCGCTGGGGCTGCAGGTGCATCGCGGGCTGGGCAGGACCGGCGTGGTGGCAAGCATCCACGGCCGGGGGCGCAGCGCCGCCAACCCGGGCCGCAGCCTCGGCATCCGTGCCGACATGGATGCGCTGCCGGTGACGGAACTCAATGCCTTCGGCCACGCCAGCCAGAACCCGGGCTGCATGCATGCCTGCGGCCATGACGGCCATACCACCATGCTGCTGGGTGCGGCCACGCTGCTGGCGCAGCAGCCCGATTTCGATGGCACGGTGCACCTGATCTTCCAGCCCGCCGAGGAAGGCGGCGCAGGCGCCAAGGCCATGATGGACGATGGCCTGTTCGAGCGATTCCCCTGCGAGGCCGTGTTCGCCCTGCACAACTGGCCGGCCCTGCCTGCCGGCGAAATGGCGGTGCGCGTGGGGCCCATCATGGCGTCCACGCTGCGTTTCGAGATCCGCGTGCACGGCAAGGGCGGGCACGCTGCCATGCCCCACACCACGCTGGACCCGATTCCCGTGGCCTGCGCCATCGTCGGCCAGCTGCAGACCCTGGTGTCGCGCAGCACCGATCCGCTGGACAGCGCCGTGCTCACCGTGGGCAAAATCACCAGCGGCACGGTGGAAAACATCATTCCCGACGAGGCCAGCATCTTCGGCACGGTGCGCGCCCTCAGGACCGAGACGCAGCAGATGTTCATCGAAGGCATGCAGCGCATCAGCGAGCATGTGGCGGCGGCCCATCTGTGCCGCGCCGAGTTCATCCTCAAGCCCGGCTACCCCAACACCACCAACCACGCGCACGAGGCCCGCTTCATGGCCGATGTGATGCGCGAGGCGGTGGGCGAGGACCGCACCCACGCCGACATCCTGCCGGCCATGACGGCCGAGGACTTCGGCTTCATGCTCGAGGCCGTGCCCGGCGCCTATGGCTGGATAGGCAACGGTCCCGCCACGGGCCAGCCCGGCGTGGGCCTGCACAATCCCGGCTACGACTTCAACGACGACAACCTGGGACGTGGCGCACGCTTTTGGGATCTGCTGGCGCGCCGCTGGCTGGAGCAGCCCGCCAACCAGGCCAGGGACTGAGACAGGCCGCGCCAGGGCCGCGACCCTGGCGTGCCTACGGCCTCAGACGCCGGCCGCCCCCACTTGAAGATCCACCCACTCGGCGGCAGGCAGCGGCCGGCCGTAGTGGTAGCCCTGGAACAGCACATCCTGGTTCCAGGCGCGCAGGGTGCCGGCCTGCTCCTCGGTCTCCACGCCTTCGGCCACCACGCGCAGGTGCAGGCGACGGGCCATGAGCAAAATGGCTTCGACCATGGCGGCATTGCCGGGCGAGGCATGGCAGTCCTGCACAAAAGACTTGTCGATCTTGAGTTCACGGAACGGCAGCCGCTGCAGATAGGCCAGCGATGAATAGCCGGTGCCGAAGTCGTCCAGCCCCATCTCCACGCCCAGCAGCTGCAGCTCGGTCATGCGCTCGCGCGCCTCGTCCACGTCGCGCATGACCACGCTTTCCGTGACCTCCAGCGTCAGCCGGCGCGGGTCGGCGCCGGTGGTGGCCAGGATGCGCTTGAGCTTGTTCACCACATCGGGCTGGCGGAACTGCCGCCAGCTGACGTTGACCGACAGCCGCCAGCCGTGCTGCACGAATTCGGGCCGCACCAGCATGCGGCAGGCCTGCTCCAGCATCCAGTCTCCCAGCTGCACGATCAGGTCCGACTCCTCTGCCACGGCAATGAAGTCGCCGGGCTCGACCATGCCCAGGCGCGGATGGTTCCAGCGCACCAGCACCTCGGCGCCCACGCAGCGCCCCATGCGGTCCACCTGGGACTGCAGGTAGGGCTGCAGCTCGCCGGCAGGGATGGCGCGGCGCAGGTCTTTTTCGATGCGAAAGCGCTTGCCCACGGCCTCGGCCATGTCGGGCTGGAAGATGACGACCTGGCCCAGACCGGCCTGCTTGGCCTGGTGCAGGGCCACGCCGGCGCGGCGCAGCACGTCATGGCCGCCGCTGTCGGTGCGCGAGGCGGCAAAGCTGGCCGCGCCGATGCTGCAGCTGGCCTGCACTTCCTCGCCGGTTTCCTCCAGCCACAGCGGCCGCTCCAGCGCGTCCTGCAGCACCTGGGCCAGGGCGCGCATGTGCTGGTCGACCTCGGCGGCCTCGTGGCCTGCCTTCTCCAGCAGCACGGCGAATTCGTCGGCGCCCATGCGGGCCAGCAGCACGCCGTCGGGCAGGGCATCGGCCAGGCGCAGCGCCAGCGCGCCCAGCAGCGCGTCGCCGCGCACCGTGCCGCGCACATCGTTGAAGGCCGTGAAGCGGTCCATGTCCAGCAGCAGCAGGCCGTGGCGCGGCTCGCCCCCCTTGCCGCCCTCGCGGAACTCGCGCGCCAGCGCGCGCAGCCGCTGGGTCAGCGACAGGCGGTTGGGCAGGCCGGTGAGCGCATCGAAATGCGCCAGCGCATGGATCTGGCGCTCCGCGCGCATGCGCTCGGACAGGTCCTGCTTGAGTTCCACGTAGTTGACGATGCTGCCGTCCGAGGCCCGTATCGGCGCCACGAGCACGGCCTCGGGCAGGTCCTCGCCCTGGCGCGTGCGGTTGGTCATCTGGCCACGCCACAGCGCGCCCCGGCCCAGCTGGTGCAGCGCCTCTTCCCAGGCCGGAGCATCCAGCCCCATGGTGGAGTAGCGGTGCGTGGGCTGGCCCAGGACTTCGTTGCGCGCAAAGCCCGTGCGCTGCAAAAAGGCCTCGTTCACATAGACGATGTTCTGGTGCACGTCGGTGATGACGATGCTCTCGGGGTTCTGCTCCACGGCGCGGTAGAACTTGCGCAGATCGTCCTGGTGCTGCTCCAGCGCGCCCAGTGTGTCCTGCAGCTCCTGGGCGCGGCGGATCAGGCTGCGCCGCGCCATCAGCGTGACCGTGCCCGTCAGCCCCAGCATGCCCACGAAGTAGAGCATGGAGAACACGGGCGAGGTCTCGCGCTGGCCGATCCAGTCAACGCCTTCCCGGCCCGCCACCCAGAAACCGGCCATGGTCAGCACGGACAGGACCAGCATGACCAGCGTGGTGCGCACGCCCAGCACCCAGGCGCACATGACCAGCAGGGCAGGAAAGGCCAGCACCGAGCCGCTTTGCACGCCGCCCGTGGCGGCCACCACGGTCACGGCCGCCGTCCAGGTGCCCCAGACAAGCACATTGGAGGCCAGCCGCCAGTGCCGGCGCCAGCCCAGCAGCACGGCACCGAAGCTCACGCCTGCGGCAACCAGGTTCAGCCGCACGCTGAGCCAGGGAACGGGGTCCTGCATCAGCAGCGCCATGGCCAGCATCACGGTGAGGCTGGTGATCCATATGCTGCCCACCAGGACCACCCTGCGCAGGGACAAATGGGTTTCCGCCTCGACTCGATGACGCCGCATGAAAAAGCCCCAACAGAGAAAGAACACTCAACATGCTAGCGGTCGGCGCCGCCTGCGGCTGTGGTGGTTGTGCCACCGCCCCGGTCGGACGCGCTCTTGCACCAAACAGGGTATGCGGGCGCCGGTTCAGGGCGCGCTTTTGCGCTCGCGCGGCGGCCGCTTGCGCGCCTTGACGGCGTCCTTGCGCGCCTGGCGCTCGGCATCGCGCTGCTGGCCCACGGCCAGCCATTGCGCGTACTCCTCGGGCGTCTCCAGCGTGATGCGGCCCAGGACCGCTGCGCGGAAATCCGTGAGCACCAGCTCGGCCGCCTTTTGCACATTGACACGTCCGCCGCCCATCATGGCGCCGCGGCGCCGGCCGATGGCGTCCAGCAGCTCGTCGTCGTGCAGGGCGGCGATGCGTTCGTTGTCCAGGCCCAGCTTGTAGCGCGCCTCCAGCATGTCCGCGTAGTTCTTCTGCAGATAGCCCAGCAGCTCCAGCGCCACCAGTTCCTCGTCATAGGCGTTGCGGCCCACGGCGCCGCTGGCGGCCAGGTTGTAGCCGCTTTGCTCGACGATGATGCGCGGCCACAGCATGCCGGGCGTGTCCCAGAGGTAGAAGTCGTCGGCCAGCACGATGCGCTGCTCCAGCTTGGTGATGCCGGCCTCGTCCCCCGTCTTGGCCTGCCGCTTGCCGCTCATGGAGTTGATCAGCGTGGACTTGCCCACGTTGGGGATGCCGCAGATCAGCACGCGCATGGGCTTGGCCATGCCGCCACGGTTCGGCGCCAGCAGCTTGCAGGCCTCGATCAGCCGGCGCGTGGGCGCGGGTTCGGAGGCGTCCAGCGCAATGGCGCGCGTGTCGCTCTGGGCGTTGTACCAGTCCAGCCACAGCGGCGTGCGCGCGGCATCGGCCAGGTCCTGCTTGTTGAGCACCTGCAGGCGCGGCTTGTGGCCCGTCAACTCCTGCAGCAGCGGGTTGCTGCTCGACCCCGGCAGGCGCGCATCCAGCACTTCGATGACCACATCGATTTCCTTGACGCGCTCGGTGATCACCTTGCGCGTGAGATTCATGTGACCGGGGAACCACTGTATGGCCATGGGATTACTTTCTGGGAAACGGGGGGACTGGCAGGGGCGCAAGGATAATTCATGGCTTGCGCAGACAGGATGCAACAACGCGCGGCGCCCCGGCGCAACCCGCAGACTTCCATTTTTTCTTGCGCAAACCGCAATTGTCCCCCGCTTTTACGCCCAGCCTCACTGCCCATGTCCTTGCCCGATACCCCCTCGTCCCGCTCCGCCTCGCGCAAGGCAGACATCGAACTGCTGATCAAGGGCGTGACCTGCGCCGTGATCGGGCTGGTGATTCTGCTGGCGCCACAGTTCATGGCGCCCGGGGGCATCGTGCAGATGATGGCCCAGTCGTACCTGGTCGGCTGGTTCGCCCTGCTGCTGGGCACGGCCTTCATCGTGCTGTTTGCGGTGCGCCGCAGCAAGGCGCGGCGCTGAGCATGGTGCAGGGGCCGCTGGAGCAGGCGCTGTCGCAGATCCAGCTGTGGCAGCAGCGCGCCCAGGCCGCAGGCATTGCACTGCGCCCTGTGCCGCCCCAGCCCACGAGCTGCTGCGGCCGCGGCTGCAACGGCTGCGTCTGGGAGGGCTTCTACGACGCCGTGCTGTTCTGGTGCGAGGACGCAGGCCAGGCGCTGGGCGCCGGGCGGGGTTGAAGCGCGCTCAGCGCAGGTTCTCCGGCGCCATGTAGCGCAGGCGCCATTCCTCGAACGACAGCGTGTCCGCGGCCTCGATGTCGCGCTGCTCCTGCACGGACTGCGCCGACCATTGCTCGAAGCGCTGCTGCTGCGCCTGGCTCCAGGGCAGGGCCAGCAGCGAGTCGCGGGCCTGCTCGGACCGGGCCAGCGTGAAGTTCGCAAAGCTGTTGCCGTATGCGCCCGTCAGCTCGCCCAGCACATGGGCCGACGGCGTGCGCTCGGGGTGCTCCAGGCGCTCCAGCGCCTGGGCCAGGGCGGCGCTGTAGTCCTGCGTGCCGTGGGTGCTGTCCAGCGCCTGGGCGTAGGGTCGGCACTGGTCCAGCACTTCATGGGCCCAGTCGCGCAGCGGCACTTCTCGGCCGGCGCGCACCAGCTGCAGGCCCGGCTCGCGGCCGCGCTCGGCCGTCAGGTGCTGGTTGTGCTTGAGTTCCGCGATCTCGTCCGGCGTATCCGGCGGGCTGTCGGCGTTCAGGCAGTGCAGCAGGAACACGTCCAGCATGCGCATGGTGGGCGCGGCAATGCCCACGTCCTCGAAGGGATCGAGGTCCATCAGGCGCACTTCCACATACTCCACGCCGCGCTCGCGCAGCGCGTGCAGCGGGCGCTCGCCGCGGCTGACGGTGCGCTTGGGGCGGATGGTGCCGTAGAACTCGTTTTCGATCTGCAGCAGGCCCGTGCCCAACTGGTTGTAGTCGCCGCCCGGGTTGCGCACTCCCAGCATCTCGTAGGCGGGATAGGGCTGGGTCAGCGCGTCGTACAGCGAATTCGCATAGCCTTCCAGGCCGTTGTAGCTGACGTTGATGCTGGCCTGCGCATCGCTCTGGTAGCCCAGGCGTCCCATGCGCAGCGAGGTGGCGTGGGGCAGGTACAGCGCCTGGCCCGTATTGCCCAGCGGCTGCAGCCGGTGCTCGCGCCCCTCGACGAAACAGGGACACAGCGCGGGCGACGCGCCATACAGGTACAGCAGCACGAAGGCATGGCGCCGGAAATTGCGGATGAGCGAGAAATACTGGTCGCTGGTCACGCCGGGCAGCGACCAGTTGTAGTGGATGCCCGAAATCGTCTGCATGCGCCGGCCATAGCGGTGGCCCAGCCCCATGCGGTACACGCTCTTGGAGCGGCCCGAGTGCGAGGAGCCGTAGCGCGCCAGCGGAATCGTCTCGTCCGTGGGCAGCTGGCAGGGCATGCTGGACGACCACAGCATCTCGCCACCCGCATCGCGCAGGCTGCGCAGCACGAACTGGTGGATCTGCACCAGTTCGTCCAGGCATTCCTGCACGCCCAGCCGCGCGCCGGTGATCAGCTCGATCTGCGATTCGCTGTAGTCGGTGGTGATGTGCGGATGCGTGAGCGCCGAGCCCAGCGCCAGGGGATGCGGCGTCAGCGCCAGGCTGCCGGAAGGCAGCACGCGCAGGCCCTCCTTTTCTATGCCACGGCGTATGCCCTTGAGCCGCTCAGGACCGGGAACCGCCATGGATGCCTGCGATGTTTTCATTCTTGTTTACCGATTCGTTGATGGGCATCGGCCCACACGGAAACCACCAGGATTCCCGGCGGACCCGACCCGGACGCCGAATGATAGAGAAACGGCAGGAAACGCGATGGCGCCTGTCCGCTTAACCACGCGTTTTGGCCTGTTGCCCCGCATGGGATCGCCGCGAGCGAAAGGAATATGTCAGAGTTTCGCCCTCCCGGCCGGCGCTGCCTTGATACCGGGCAAGGGCAGGCCGGCCAGCGGCGAAATCTCTGGCCAGCCCCTGGTCATCGACGGGCTGCAGCCATGGCCTTGCCCACTTCCAGCGTGCCCTGGGCGGCGCCGCTGGCGGGCACCTGTTCGCCGCTGCGGTCCAGCACCTGGGCCAGTTGCGCGGCCAGCTGTTCCGGCACCTGCTCGCCCTGGCCCAGGTAAACGCCTTCGGTCAGCGTGATGAAGGCGGCCTCGAAGCCGCCCGCGCCTGCGCACAGCGTGGTGCGTGTGGGCGCACTTTCGTGGGCCAGCACCAGCATGGCGGGCACCACGGCCTCGGGCTTGAGGGCGGCCAGCACGGCCTCGGGCATCAGGCCTTCCGTCATGCGGGTGGCCGCCGTGGGTGCCAGCGCATTCACATGGATGCCGTGCTTGGCGCCTTCGATGGCCAGGGTCTGCATGAGGCCGACCTGGGCCAGCTTGGCCGCGCCATAGTTGGCCTGGCCGAAGTTGCCGTACAGGCCCGTGGACGAGGTGGTCATCACGATGCGCCCGTAGTTCTGCGCCTGCATGTGCGGCCACACGGCCTTGCAGCAATGCGCGGCGCCCATCAGGTGCACTTCCACCACCAGGCGGAAGTCGTCCATGCCCATCTTGGCAAAGCTCTTGTCGCGCAGGATGCCGGCGTTGTTGACCAGGATGTCCACGCGGCCCCAGGCATCGACGGCCTGCTGCACCATGGCCTGCACGGCCTCGAAATCGGTGACCGATGCACCGTTGGCCAGCGCCTGGCCGCCCGCCGCGCGGATCTCGTCCACCACGGCCTGGGCCGCCGTGGCCGAACCGCCGCTGCCATCGACCGCACCGCCCAGATCATTGACCAGCACCTTGGCGCCGCGCGCCGCCAGCGCCAGCGCATGCAGGCGCCCCAGGCCGCCGCCGGCCCCCGTCACGATGGCCACGCGGCCTTCAAACTCAATCGCCATGGAGATGCTCCCTTTGTGTCGTTGGATGCCGGTTGCGCCCTCCGGATGGCAGGGCACCGGCCACCCAGCAATGTAGACGGACGCCGGCCGCATTCCGGTTGCCGAAGCGACTGCGGCAGGCCCGCCGGCCTTGTCCCCATCATTTCGTGACAAGCCTGTGGAAAACCATGTGCAGGCTCGGGACTGGCTGGTTAAGTAATTGTTTTGATTCGATTTTTTCGTTTTGCCTATTTTTTGATCAAATCCACAAGTCGTGTGCCCGACTTATCCCGCCTCACCCTGAACAATCTTGTGAACAACTTTCACAGCGGGCGGGATAAGGCACGCAAGTCATTGATTCAAAAGAAAAACAGAAGGAACGCTTAAAAAATGGGCAGAAGACCCCGGATTTTCGGGCCGCGTCCCGCTTATCCACCGTGCAACCCGCATGTACGCATTTACCCCCATTCGTACTGGACAAGCATGTGGACAAGCCGCCAAAAATGCCGAATTCGCAACATAAGTCATTGATTTGACAAACAAGCAAGCCAATTGCTCAAAAAACAGGCAAACTTGTGCGTCGCAGCCGGACGCGTTCAAACGCCTTGCGACCCGCTCCCCTCACAGGCCTCATCACGCGCATGCGCTGCAAGCGCCCCGCAGACGGCACCGGCAACCAGGGGAAAGACATAGACGCCGAGGGATTTGGGAAACGGCGTGCCGGAGGTCGCTGAAAAGCATGCAGCCAGCGCGGCGACACCGCTCACCGCACCCAGCACGGCGCCGAACTCCCTGGTGCTCAGTACCTGGAGCAGGCCCCTGAGAGGCCAGCCGACCACATAGATCACCCCCGCCAAAGCGGCAGGAACAGCACCTATGCCATAGCCGAACACGACGAGCAGCCAGTTCACCGGCAAGACCGGCGCACCGTCCGCGCCCACAAGCATCACGGTCAGCACGCCCACACCGGGACCGACCAGCAGGAAAACGAGCACAGGCAGGAGGTAGGGCTTGATATGCATGGCGCCAAGCCTAGCGCACCGCTGACCGCTGCCCGGGAGACCCACCTCAACCCGGCCCCTGGTGCCAGACATTGCCTGATATAGGCCCGATACAGAGCCCGATACAGGGTACAAACACCCTTCGCCCCACAGAATTGCAGCCCCCCCTTGATA
>NZ_WUMG01000049.1:0-44748 GCF_009827015.1 Delftia sp. CH05
TCCGCATCCGCTACAACAGCAGCCGCCAGCCGCTGCAGATCACCGAGACGGGCTTCAGCCCATTGGATGCCCAGGGCCAGCCCGCAGGCAATGCGGACGGCGCCACGCCCATCGAGCGCAGCACGCGCTACCGCTACACCGAGATCAACGGCCGCAGCGTGCTGGTGGACATCGACGGGCCGCTGCCCACCTCGCTGGCAGGCTATGACGATGGAAGCCCGGCGCAGAACGACCTCACGCGGCTGCGCTGGGACCGCAGCGGCAGCCACGTCACGCGCGTGCTGCAGCCCGATGGCACCGCCGTGGCGCTGGAGCATGACCAGGCCGGGCGCATCATCCAGATGCACAGCCGGGATCCCTCGGCCAAGGAGGATGAAACGGGCTGGCGCACCGAACTGCGCCACGACGCCCAGGCCCGACTGGTGGCCATGCGCAGCCTGGCCCCAGACACCAGCGTGCTGCAAGAGCAAAGCTGGCACTACGACGCGCTGGGCCACCTCACGGAAACCGGCACCGGCGGCTGGCCCGGCAACGGGGACAAGACGGGCAATGCCGCCTATGCGGCCCAGACCCGCCAGCACCATGACGCCCTGGGCCGCCTGCTGTGGAGCGCCGATGTCCGAGGCAGCTTCACACAGCACCGCTACGACACGGAAAGCCGCCTGCTGCAGTCCGGTCGCTACGGTGGCCGCGCCGATGACGGCAGCCGCCTCATGGCCCAGGTGCAGACCTACCGGCCCGGCGCGCCAGAGCAGCCGCCATCCGCCGCAGACGAGGCCGGCACTGAACCTGCACCGCAGGCACGCCAGTTCTACGACGACTTCGGCCGCAGCGTCGCCACCCTCAGCCCCGACAGCGGCCTGAGCATTCGCGGCTACGACGCCACCGACCGGTTGGTCTCGGGCCGCGACGCCCTGGGCCAGCAGGCGCGCTACGAATACGACCTGCGCGGCCGCATCCTGCGCCAGACCATCACGCAACTGCCGCAAGATGGTGCGCGGCCACGAACCACCACCACCCGCTGGCGCTACCAGGGCCCCAGGCTGGTGGCGCTGGAGCATCCCGAGCAAAGCGAGGCCTACGAATACAACGACCGCGGCCTGCGTGTACGCAAGCGCATCACCCGCCATGAAGAAAGCGGTGCAAACGGTGAAAGCGGGGAGAGCAGCCAGCACCACACCCTCCACTACGAATACGACAGCCACGGCAGACTCTCCGCCGCCAGCCTTCCCGACGGCAGCTGGCTGCACTACCTGCGCGACGGCCATGGCCAGATCACCGGCCTGCAGCGGCAGCGCGTGCGCACTCCCTGGCTGCGCTGGCTCAGCCCGGCGCAAACCATTGCCACCGGATTCGAGCGCGACCTGGTGGGACTGCGCAGCTGGCAGGCAGGCAACGGCATCAAGGCCCGCTATCAGCGCAGCCGCGAAGGCCTGCTGGCGCGCATCGTCTACCGCCAGACCGGCAAGAACAACACACGCACTGCCTCTGGCACATCCCATGACTGGATGCTGGGCGCCCGGCCCACCGACATTGCAGAGCAACTGCTAGGCCTGACCCCGGCCCATGCGGCCGAGCCCATGCAGGCCAAGGCACAGGCCACTGCAGCAACTGCCGCGCAAACGACAGCCGAACCGGCGCCCGACCAGCCCGGAGCACTGGGCCAGCCCACCGACCCCCAAGCCCTGCTGGACATGCGCTACCTGTGGGACAGCCAAGGCAACCTGCTGCTGCGCCAGGACCACTACAGCCAAGCCCCGCAGACTTTTCACCAGGACAGCCATGCCTACGACATGCACGACCGCCTGATCGTCCAGGTCCAGCGCACTGGCCAGGAACTGCGCTCCAGCCGCTACCACTATGACGAGGCCGGCAGGCGCACCCTGGACCAGCAGAACGTGTCCTCCGGCAATCTGAAGGCGGGCACGCGGGCCATCGCCTACCTGCCAGGCAGCCACCGCTGGAGTGCCGAGCGTGCAGCGGACCAGAAAGACACAACCACCCAGCGCACCCAGTACAACGCCAACGGCCAGCCCCTGCAGGCAGGCCCGCACAGCTACCGCTGGGACGCATTGGGACGGCTGGAACAGGTCAGCGAACAGGGCGCCCCGCTGGCCCGCTACCGCTACAACCACCGGGGCGAGCGCATTGCCAAACACACCGGCAAGGCCCAAGGAGGCAGCCGGGCGTACCTCTACGAATCTGGCCAACTCAGCGCCGAACTCGATGCCCAGGGCCGCATCACGCGCCAGTACATCCACCTGGGCCAGTGGCCCCTGGCCGTCATCGACACGCCCCAAGGCCGCAAGCCTGCGGATGGCGCCGGCACGCTGGGGCGCATCGTGCAGGACCTGGGCACCATCGCGGGCCGCTGGGTGGGCGGCGGCGAACGCCTGGCCTGGCTGCACACCAACCACCTGGGCGCCGTGGAAGCGGCCACCGACACGCAGGGCCAGTTGATCTGGCGCGCCCGCTACACGGCGTTTGGCCGGCAGCAGGTGATGTCCCAACCTTCAGCCCCGGGCTTTGAAATGCCGCTGCGCCTGCCGGGCCAGTACCACGATGCCGAAACCGGGCTGCACTACAACCTGCACCGCTACTACGACCCGGACCGGGGCCAATACCTCACACCCGATCCGTTGGGCATGCCGGATGGACCCAATCCTTACAGCTATGTGCGGGGCAATCCGCTGCGGTATGTGGATCCGGAGGGGTTGATTCTTTTTGCGTTTGATGGGACCAATAATTCCAATCCACCGCCAGATAAGGATACTTGGTCCAACGTCTACAAGTTTTATTTGGCGTATGACGAAGAATCAAACGGGGAGAAATGGTATATGAACGGCGTGGGCCGCGATGACAAGGAGGGAAAAATCATCGCACCAAAAAACGACTACAAAATTGCCACTACCGCACGTTCGCGTGTGGACCATATGCTGAAAAATCTTGATAAATTCATGGAGGAGCATACGTTTTCAGATGGCAAAAAGGTCAGTATCGATATCGTGGGTTTCAGCCGTGGTGCAGCCATGGGCCGGGACTTTGCGAACCGGGTTGCCACCCGTATCAAAGAACAGCATTGGAAAGAGAAATCCGCTTGCGTTGGGCTGAATTTCTTGGGTTTATGGGACACAGTGGCGCAATTTGGTGCAAATGGGCTACACAATGATCAATGGCAACTGGCCATTCCTTTGGAAGTGCAGCATGTTTTCCATGCAGTAGCACTCAATGAGCATCGCTACCTGTTCCCAGGAGAGGGTATAACCCGAGGCACTCAACTGGGATTCATAGGAAGCCATGCAGATATCGGCGGCAGCTTTGGCACCGGAGATCTATCGAATGTGGCGTTGAACTGGATCGCTGAAATGGCAAAAGAAAGTGGTATCACTATGAATGACTGGAAGGATGTGGGAAATGCAAAATGGGGCAAGGTAACAGAGCCAGTTCTCCACGACAAAAGCTATATCTATTCTGATCCTCCCGAAGACAGTGCCTTTTGCATAAGAGAAAACAATGGAAGAGCAAAAGATTGTGTTCCCAGAAAAAAGCTCAGTCCTGGCGGCATGAGTTCTGAGGAAAGCCAGAAATTCATCATATACAGAACCAGGCCGGGGTTGGATTCAGATGGATCTTCCCGCATCACCGGTGACGTCAACATGAAGGAGTACGCCCAATGGCTCAAAGAAAATTATGGACTGACCGTCGCGCTGCAATAAGATATTGCTGCGCGACAATCGCTTCGTCTCTGACTGGTTGTGCGCATAGGGAAACAGGCTTCGGCTTATCGCTGAAATTTTATAATAAAGGTTCTCGCCCGCTGGTAACCAGAAGATTTTATTTTGACGGAAAACGAGGGCCAATACCTGGCTATCTTGGCCCTGGTGGAGGTGGCGCAAATATGAGCTTCATGCCAGGAGACATTAAAAGTGGAGTTCCGAAAATCGTAGAGGCAGAGTGGATTCTTCATAGCAAGGAATATACCGCGTGGTCAAAAAGCACCTCCCGTGAGGAAAAATACACCATTGAAAATGAAAAAATCTATGAACAACTATGGGCTGCAAACCCTCATTACATACAGCGCGTAGATTTGACTCCCATTCTGACCCCAGAGCTCATCGCAAAAGTCCAAGCAGACCGGGAGAACACTCAGTTAAAGATGATTGTCATATTTCGAGATGACAAGGTGGAAATCACCGCTGAACCTTATAAGTGGCGCTAAACAGAAGCAATTACTCAGAACATTCAACAAGGGACATATGCAGGAAAATAAACTCCAGCCCATCCATGACGATATGGATGCAAACCCCGTAAGACAGGCCTGCAACAGCCATGCCAGAGCCAGTTCGGACAACGGTGTGCCCGAGACTGCAACAGAGCCACCCACCATGCACCGTCGCCCCATCGCCGCACGAGAGCATGGCTGGGCGCGGGCATTGAGCTCTGCGCTAGCGCGGTGTGCGATCACGCCCAACCAGATCTCTGTGTCCAGTGTTCTGTTTGCAGGAGCAGGCGCCGCCATGCTGGTGTGGATGCCGACGCCCATGGGGTGGCTTGGCTGCGCAGCCTGTGTGCAATTGCGCCTGCTGTGCAATCTGCTGGATGGCATGGTGGCCGTGGAAGGGGGCAAGCAAACCCCAACCGGCACGCTCTACAACGAGTTTCCCGATCGGATAGCAGATTCGCTGCTGCTGCTGGGCCTGGGCACTGCAGCTGGGCAGTCCTGGCTGGGATGGTTGGGCGCCCTGCTGGCTGCATTGACCGCCTATGTGCGGTTAACGGGCGCCAGCCTGGGTCTGGAACAGGATTTTCGCGGCCCGATGGCCAAGCAGCATCGCATGGCGGTGCTGACAGCGGCCTGCCTTTTGGCCGCAGGCCTGGGCCTGCTGGGCCACGAAGTTGCTAGCCTCATTCTGGGCACTGCAGCCTGGGGCATAGCACTCGGAGCGCTCTTGACCTGTGTGGCCCGCACCCAGGCGATCGCCAGGCTGTTGAAAGGGGACTGAGATGCTGCCGCACCTGCTTGCCGCATCGGCACGGATTTTCATTGGCGCCTATCCGCGCTGGCAGGGCTCAAGTCCACAGTCGCGCCAACGCGTCTACTTTGCCAATCACGCCAGCCATCTGGACACGGTGGCACTATGGGCAGCACTGCCACGCCATTTGCGCGCCCGTACCCGGCCGGTAGCCGCCCGGGACTACTGGGGACGTGGATTGCACAGCCTGCTGGCCTTGCGCGGCTTCAATGCCGTGCTGATAGACCGCCACCGCGCCCAACCCGAGCAAGATCCGTTGCAGCCGCTGTATGAGGCACTCGAGCGTGGTGATTCACTGATCCTCTTTCCCGAAGGCACGCGCCATCAGGAGACCATGCCCCAGCCATTCAAGTCCGGCCTCTACCACCTGGCCCGACGTTTTCCTCAAGTGGAGTTCATTGCCGTCTATCTGGACAATGCGCGCCGCTGCCTGCCCAAAGGCAGTGTGGTGCCTCTGCCGCTGATCTGCACCGCACGGTTCGGGTCACCCGTTGAACTGCAGCCTGGCGAGAGCCGGCTGGATTTTCTGGAACGCGCCCGCGCCGCAGTGGAGAGCATGGCATGAGCACTCCATTCCAGGACCACCTTCCCGCCTCTTTGGTGGTCGCCACCAACGCACGTGTGCCCGACAGCTTCTGGTGGATCTTCGTTTCCCTGCTGGGGCTGCTTTCCGTGGCCAGCGCCACAGGCGCGGCCTTGTCGCTTTACCGCCCCGGGCCAGTGGTCCAGAACCTCAACGCACGCATACGGTCTTGGTGGCTGATGGTCGCGATTCTGGTCATCAGCTTCTTGCTGGGCAAACCCGTCACGCTGGCGCTATACGGAATGCTCTCGTTTTTTGCGCTGCGCGAATTCATCTCGCTGACGCCGACGCGGCACGGAGACCATCTTGCCTTGTGTCTTTGCTTTTATGTAGCGATCCCGTTGCAGTACTGGCTGATCGGCACGGACTGGTATGGCCTGTTCTCCATCTGCATTCCTGTCTATGCCTTTTTGCTGCTGCCTGCGGTGTCTGCACTGTCAGGCGATACCACGGATTTTCTGGCGCGCAGTGCCAAGGTCCAATGGGGCCTGATGCTCACGGTGTATTGCCTGAGCCATGCTCCGGCGCTGATGCTCTTGCAGATCCCTGGTTACGAAGGCCAGAGCCTGATGCTGCTGCTTTATCTGCTGCTGGTCGTGCAGTTGAGCGATGTCCTGCAATATGTGTTTGGCAAGCTGTTTGGCAAGCACCTGCTCGCCCCCCAGGTCAGCCCGTCGAAAACCGTGGAAGGCCTGATAGGAGGTGGCCTGAGTGCGGCATTGGTGGGAATGGGATTGTGGTGGATCACGCCTTTCACACCGGTTGAATCAGGACTACTCTCCCTATTGATCGTGCTGTGCGGTTTTCTGGGAGGTCTGGCCCTGTCAGCCGTCAAGCGCAGCCTGAAAGCGAAAGATTGGGGCGAGATGATTCAAGGCCATGGGGGCATGCTGGATCGCCTGGATTCAGTGGTGTTCTCTGCCCCCGTCTTCTTTCATGTTGTGCGCTATGCCTATGCATGAATTCGACAGACCATCGATCTATATATCATCATCTTAATTGTTTATACTCATTTCAAAAAACACATATCAATTATGAGAAATATTATTGCCCAAAAATTAATTTCCTATGCTATAGCGATATTTTCTTCTGCGCTGGTTTCCGGCTGTGGAATCTGGAGACCTTATGATGGATTCAAGGACCCACCCTACGCAAAGGGACAGCTTGTAGAAGTGCAGCATAAAATCAACCAATGTCATTGGTGCAAGTCTGGAGGCTATGGTGACTCAGCATATTTTTCAAAGGAAAACTGTTCCAACGGAATGTCATCTTCAAGCCAGATGTATGACATTGAAAAAATATTTAAAGATGCAGATAAACTGCTGGCTCAAGCCATACCAAAAGAAAAATGGATTTTCACCAGAAAGACATTTGTTGGCACTGATAGATATTTTTATCCAGCAAGAGTGTTCATACCCAGCATAGACCCCTTGACACTTATCATTATTCCTTGGAATAAATATGACTTAAAGCAAATACTCGATCATTCGTCACACATATTAGACATTACACAGAAATACTATGAATTTGAATATATCGATAAAAGTAAATCAAATTTACAAAAAAGAATCGTCATTGGATGGCCATCCGAACTATTCATTCCACTTGAAGTAAGAGGTAGCTTGCCGGTGATTCCAGAGCAACTAAGAGTTATTGCCAAGGGCTTCGATAAGACAATAACCATCCCGGCAGTCCACAAAAATCAAAAATTTACCTTGGACGTTGCAGATCAGAAAATTGAATTCACTCCATCAGGTGAAAAATTAAATATCGCGTTCACAAGTAAAGGCATAAATTGCCGATAGACTCAAAAAAGCATCATTCAATGCGGGGGCCCTCGCTTTCGAACAACCAAAATATTGCAGGGCCTACATGCAACGGCCACAGCGTTGACCGTGGGCTGTCCAAGCCGGCACCCACCAACCGGCCCTTCCCCTCACCGCAACGTAAACACCTCCAGCGACCGCTCCAGCGATTGGGCGCTGGCGCGCAGCGAGCCCGCCGCGCCGGCCGATTGTTCGACCAGGGCGGCGTTTTGCTGGGTGACGGAGTCGAGCTGGGCCACGGCGTCGTTGACCTGGGCGATGCCTACGGATTGTTCGCGCGTGGCGATGCTGATCTGGTGGACCAGGTCGCTGACGCGGCCCACGGCGTCGACCATGCCGTCGATGGTGCGGCCTGCGGCGTCCATGCGGGCGTTGCCGTCGTTGATGCCGTCCACGGTGCGGTTGATGAGGCCGCTGATTTCCTTGGCGGCGGAGGCGCTGCGCTGGGCCAGGGCGCGCACTTCGCCGGCCACGACGGCAAAGCCGCGGCCCTGCTCGCCTGCGCGTGCCGCTTCGACGGCGGCATTCAGGGCCAGCAGGTTGGTCTGGAAGGCAATGCTTTCGATCACGCCGATGATCTCGCCCATGCGGCGCGAGGAGCCGCGGATGTGCTCCATGGCAGCGCCCACTTCCTGGATGGCGGCGCCGCTCTTGCCGGCGACCTGGCGGCTCTGGTCGCTTTCATGGGCCATGAGCTGGGCCGTGTCGGCGGTCTGTGCGACGGTGCCCGATATCTCTTCCATCGAGGCTGCCGTCTGCTGCAGGCTGGTGGCCTGGGATTCTGTGCGCTGCGCAAGGTCGAAGCTGCCCTGGGCGATCTCGTGGGCCGTGGTGGCAAAGCCGCGCATTTCGGTGCGCACGTCGCCGACCACGGCGCGCAGGTTGATCTGGATCTGCTGCAGCCGCTGCATCAGGGCACCCATGGGGCCGCTGTAGTCGTGCTGCATGTCCGTGCCCAGCTGGCAGCTGGCAATGTCGGCGGCAAAGCCGCTGGCCTGCTCCAGGCCTGCCACGCAGCGCTGCTGGAAGCGCCACAGCACAAAGCTGCCACCCGCCAGCAAGGCGGCCAGGCGCGTGCCCCAGGCTGCGGCACCCTGCCAGCCCAGCAGGTCGGGCAGCATGGCGGCCAGGCCCACGCCGCCCAGCATCAGCGCCATGCGGGCTGTCAGGCCCAGGTCGCTGCGGCGGTCCCACAGGCCTGCCAGGCCCAGGCGGCGCAGTTCACCGCCGCGCAGTCGCAGGGTTTCCTGGCCGGCATCGGCTTCGGCGCGCATGCGGGCATAGAGGGCTTCGGCGGCTTCGATCTCAGCCGCCTGGGGCTTGGTGCGCACGGACAGGTAGCCGCGCGGCCGGCCGCCTTCCATGATGGGCGTGACGTTGGCGCGCACCCAGTAGTGGTCGCCGTTCTTGCGCCGGTTCTTGACCAGGGCGGTCCACGGGTAGCCGTGGGCGATGGTGCGCCACATGTCCTTGAAGGCGGCGGCCGGCATGTCCGGATGGCGGATGAGGTTGTGCGGCTGGTCGATCAACTCCTCGTAGGTATAGCCGCTGACCCGCACGAAGGCAGGGTTGCAATGGGTGATCTCGCCCTTGGTGTTGGTGACGGATACCAGCAGCTCATCGCCCGGAAAGTCGTAGTTGAGCTGGCTGACGGGCAAATTCACGCGCATGGGTACCACTCCTTTGGGATGTCTCTTGTTCTTGTGAAATGGCAAGGCGAAGCGCACTGAAGCCACCGGAATCCATCAAACGGAAACACAAATTCACATTTCCAAATCATCTCACAGCACGGCAACCTCAGTCCCATGCTCGGAACTGGTGCATGGTTTTACAGCGTGTGCGCCAGATTTGTGGTGATGATTCAGAACAGTTGAGGTGTAAAGGGATCGCTGTCCGGCGCGGGCTGGGCCGGTCCCCTGAGCAGTTGCTCGCGCGCCAGCGGGTCGTGGGCGGTGGCGTTCCAGTCGGCCGTGCGAACGAGGTTGCCCACGCGCACGCCCAGCAGGCGCAGCCGCTTGGCCAGGGGCACGCGCTTGAGGCATTGGCCTGCGGCGCGGCGCAGGGTGGCGGCATCGGCCATGGGCAGCTCCAGCGTGTGGTCGCGCGTGGCGGTCTTGAAGTCGTCGTAGCGCAGCTTGATGCCCACGGTGCGGCCCATGTAGCCCTTGCGCTGCAGGTCCTGGGCCAGGCGTTCGCACAGGTCGGTGAAGATGGCGCTCAGTTCGGCCCGGTCGCGCACGGCGTGCAGGTCGCGCTCGAAGGTGGTCTCGCGGCTCATGGAGACGGGCTCGCTGTGCGTGACCACGGGCCGGTCGTCACGGCCCCAGGAGGCACCATGCAGCCAGTTGCCGTAGGCGCGGCCAAACCATTGCACGAGCTGGGGCAGGCTTTGCGCGGCCAGCTCGCCGATGGTCCGTATGCCCAGCGCCTGCAGCTTGGCGTCGGCCTTGGGGCCTATGCCATTGATCTTGCGGCAGGCCAGCGGCCAGATGACGGTCTGCAGGTCCTCGGGCTGGACGATGGAGATGCCGTTGGGCTTGTTGAATTCGCTGGCCATCTTGGCCAGCAGCTTGTTGGGGGCCACGCCGATGGAGCAGGTCAGGCCCGTGGCGTCGGTGATGGTTTTCTGGATCAGCCGAGCCAGCACGCGCCCGCCTTCGCGCTGGCCGCCAGGCACGTCGGTGAAGTCGATGTAGACCTCGTCCACGCCGCGGTCCTCCATCAGCGGGGCGATGGAGACAATGATCTCCTTGAACATGCGCGAGAAGCGCCGCACCTCGGCAAAGTCCACGGGCAGCATGATGGCCTGGGGGCACAGGCGCGCGGCCTTCATCATGCCCATGGCCGAGCCCACGCCGAACTGGCGCGCCGGGTAGGTGGCCGTGGTGATCACGCCCCGGCCGACGTAGTCCTTGAGGCGCGAGAACTCGTCCACCGGAATCTCGTGCAGCCGCCCGGCGTAGCGCGCATCCAGCGCCTCGTCATGCGCGCGGCGCCCGCCGCCGATGACCACGGGCAGTCCCTTGAGCTGCGGATAGCGCAGCAGCTCCACCGAGGCATAGAAGGCGTCCATGTCCAGGTGGGCGATGCGGCGCGCAGGCGCAGCATCGGCAGGGCTTGCGGGTGTCGTGGGTGTCGTTTCAGGCACGCCGCCATTATTGCGGCAACTGTGCATTCATACAGCCTGCAGGGCTTGTTCCCACAGGCCCTGGACCATTCATCCCTGCAGGCAGATCAGCACCAGTCCCAGCACCATCAGAGCCATGCCGATCTTCTCCTGGCGGCTCAGGCTTTCGCTGAGCACGCGGCGCGAGACGATGTAGCTGAACACCACCTCGACCATGCCCAGCGTGCGCACGGGCGCGGCGCCTTGCAGGGCGTAGGCGGTGAACCAGGCCAGCGAGGCGGCCGCGCCCATGCCGCCGGCCAGCAGCGACACGCGCCAGGCGCGGAAGATGGGTCGCAGGCCCTGCGCGTGGGTGCGCGCAATCCATGCGCCCAGGCCCAGGGTCTGCATGAGCTGGGCAATCAGCACGCCCCAGGCGCCCGACAGCCAGGGAGATATCTCGCCCAGCCGCGCCAGTTCCACGGCGCCGCCCCGGTAGCCCACGGTGGCGATGGCAAAGCAGGCGCCACAGGCCAGGCCGTAGAGCGCCGAGCGGCTGGCCCAGGCCGACAGCGACAGCATCTGGCCGCGCGGCGGCAGCGACAGGATGAGCACGCCGAAGGTGGCCAGCGCCATGGCCAGCAGGGCCACGGCCGTGGGCAGCTCGTGCAGGAAGAGGCCTGCGAACAGGGCGACCTGCAGCACCTCGGTCTTGGACAGGGTGACGGCCACGGCGAAGTTGCGCTCCTTCATGGCCAGCAGCAAGGCCGCCGTGGCCGCTACCTGGAAGAAGGCGCCCAGCGCGATCCAGCCCAGGTAGGCCCAGGAGAACCGGGGCAGCGCCCAGGCCCCGTCCCCTCCCAGGTACAGCGCCAGCAGGTAGATGCCGGCAAACGGCAGGCCGTAGAGAAAGCGCACCAGGGTGGCCGGCAGGGTGCCGAGTTCGGAGGTCAGCGAGCGCTGGGCCGTATTGCGCACAGTCTGGGCGGCTGCGGCGAACAGCACCACGGGCACCCACAGCCAGGTCAGGTCTTGGAGGGAAGAAAGCATGTCGGCAAAAAAGGGAAGGCACCGCCGGCATGGCGCGGGCGACTGAGTGCCGGCCAGCATAGCCGCCGGTCGGGCACCAGGCGCACGCACTTGGAGAAGGCTGCCGCGCCCGGCAGCGAAACAGAGGCCGGCCAGCCAACGCTGCACGCGCGCCCTGCTCTGGCCAGGGCAAGCAGGCTGCGTTGTGCAGCAGCACGGCCGTCGCCAATGGCGAGCGGGCCTGCGCGGCGCGCTACAGGTCGCGCCGGATCAGCGCGCCCTTGAACAGCACCGGTCCCGTGGGTCCGGTCTGGCTGGGCACGCCGCCCTTGGGCTCCAGGCTGATGGCCAGGGCAGGCACGCCCTGGACTTCGGCGGCCGCTGCCGTCAGCTTCACGAGCTTGTCGCGTCCCAGCACGCCCAGCGACTGCGGGCCGCCCTGGGGCGGCAGGGCCCACAGCTGCAGCGATTTGTCTGCGGCCTCGTGGAAGTCGCCCACGCGCTGCAGCACCAGGCTGTTCTTGCCGGGGTCGAAGGTCACGAGCATGGAGGCATCGGCCTTGTCGTCGGCCAGCACGGCCACGTACTGGATCTGGGGCGTTGCCTGCAGCGCGACCTGGGCGGCCTGCAGCTGGTTGCGCAGCACGGCCAGCTGGCGCTCACCGCTTTGGCGCAGGTCCTGGTGCGACCACAGCCCCACGGCCACGGCCGCCACGGTGGCGCAGGCGCCCAGCAGGGCCGCGCCGCGCCACCAGGCCAGGGCACGGCCCACGCCGGATTTCGCGCGTTCGTCCAGGCCTTGCCCATCAACGGCGCGCCGCCGGTGCGGCTGGGCGGCGCGGGCTTTTTCGGCCTGCAGCAGGTTGTCGATGCGGACCCAGACCGCATCGTCGGGGCGCACGGGAGCCTGCATTTCGGACAGGGCCGACCAGCGGCCCTGCCACAGCAGGGCGGCGGCGCGCACCGGGGCCTGGTCACGGGCCAGTTGCTCGAAGCGGCGGCGTGCCGCACCGCGCAGCGTGCCCAGGGCGTATGCGGCGGCCAGCCGGTCCAGCAGTTCGGGGTGTCGGGAAATATTCATGGCAAATCCTTGGGCCGCTCAGAGCATGTCATCTGCATCACGCATGGCGCGAGAGGCAGCGGCGCAACTGCTCCAGGCCGCGCCGGATCCAGGTTTTGACCGTGCCCAGCGGCAACTGCAGCTGGCCGGCCAGTTCGCCATGGCTGAGGTCACGCAGGTAGGCCAGGCTGACCACCTCGCGCTGGCGGCCTTCCAGCCGCTCCAGGCACTGGTACAGCGCCACCGCCTGCTCGCTGGCCTCGGCCAGTTGCAGCGGGCCCTGGCTTTCATCGCTCCCGCCGCCATGGGCCGCCAGTTGCGCCTCATCGAACTCCTCGTTCAGGTGCAGGCGTTCGGCGCGGCGCCGGCGCAGGAAGTCCAGCGCCCTGCTGCGCACCACCAGGCCCATCCAGGCCAGCGGCGGGCTCAGCGAGCCCCGGTAGCCCGAGGCGCTGCGCCAGATGTGCAGGTAGCTGTCCTGCAGCACGTCTTCGGCCCAGTCCTTGTGCCGCAGGATGCGCAGCGCAAGCCCGTACAGCCGGGACGAGGTGGCATCGTACAGGCTGCGGAGCGCGGGCTCGTCCTGCGCTGCGATGCGGTCCAGAAGGTCCATCAGCTCTTGGTCGGTTGGTGTGGTGCCCATGCACGCATTGTGGGCGAGCGGGCGGCCCCGTGGCCCGCACTGTTGCGTCGCCGCCCCGGGGGGCTTGTCGTGTCCTTCAATCGGCTGCAGGGGTCATATCGGTGGCCTGCAGGGGGTCTGGTACCGGTCTGCCGGCCTGCGCCGGCTCTCACTGGGCAATACGCAGCACATTGCGAACCGGATGCGGATAAATTTTTTTTGCACCCAGGTGAATCCAACCTCACCCATGCTGCGTATTCCGTGTGTCGCGCCCCGGACAGCGGTCCAAGGCGACATCCCTCAACCCCTCGACCTGGAGAACCTCATGAGCTACATCCTCCCCCTCGGCCTGGCCACCATGGCTGCACTGACGCTTGGCGCCTGCTCCTCCATGGACATGAGCAAGAGCTATTCCCAGTCCGGCCTGCCGGCCGCCGTGCAGGTGCCCGCAGGCCACAAGGTCGCCATGGAAACCGTCGGCATCGGTCAGATCACCTACGAGTGCCGCGCCAAGAAGGACCAGGCGATGGAGCAGGAGTGGGCCTTCGTCGGCCCCGATGCTCGCCTGACGGACCGCCAGGGCCGCGTCATCGGCCGCTACTTCGGCCCGCCCGCCACCTGGGCGCACCAGGACGGCTCCAAGGTCACGGCCACCCAGGTCGCGGTGGCTCCGTCCAGCGCAGGCAGCATCCCCCTGCAACTGGTCAAGGCCGAACCTGCCACCGGCATGGGCGCCATGCAGGGCGTGACCTATATCCAGCGCGTGGCCACGCGCGGCGGCGTGGCGCCGGCCATGGCCTGCAACAGCTCCACGCTGGGCCAAAAGCAGGTGGTGCAGTACCAGGCCGACTACATCATCTGGAAGGCTTCCTGATCCGCCGCCACCGGTGCCGCTACGGCTGCCCGCCCCCTGCCCCGAAGGCCGAGGGCGGCATGCCGAACTGGCGCCTGAAGGCCAGCGAATAGGCGCTGTGGCTTTCATAGCCGGCCTCCAGCGCCACCTGCACGATGGGCCGGCCGGCCAGCAGGGCCTGCATGGACGACAGCAGCCGCGCGCGCTGCCGCCAGCGGCCGAAACTCAGGCCGGTGGCCTGCAGGAAATGGCGGTGGAAAGTCTTCTCGCCCATGGCCAGCCGTGCGGCCCAGTCGGCGGCCGTGGCGGCCAGGTTTTCAGCCCGTTCACCGCCCTGGCCCACGGCCTGGCCGCCTTCGGCCAGCGCGCGGCAGACAGCCGCCATGCGCGCATCCTGCGGCCAGGGCAGGTGAAATGGCACGACAGGCGGCTGGCGCAATTCCTGCAGCAGCAGTTCGACGACCAGCCG
Organism: Delftia sp. CH05; assembly: GCF_009827015.1. Taxonomy (NCBI): domain Bacteria; kingdom Pseudomonadati; phylum Pseudomonadota; class Betaproteobacteria; order Burkholderiales; family Comamonadaceae; genus Delftia; species Delftia sp. CH05. The sequence goes on from NZ_WUMG01000049.1 coordinate 14,582, forward strand.
GTTCCTCGTTTCATCCTGTCCGCGCTGCGGTGCCGCCGGCCAGCGCGCGACCTCGCTGATCAGCTCGCGCAACAGCGGCGAGACCTCGATCACGCAGTCCGCCACCGGCAGCCCCTGCGCCGCCTGGGCATCCACGAACAGGCTGCGCACCTGCACGGCACCACGCATGCGCAGGCTGTGCGGCACGCCCGAGCACAGCCAGACGCCGCGCGTGGGCGGCACCACCCAGCGCCCGCTGCGCGCGCGCACCTCCAGCACGCCCTGCACGGCATAGAGCAGTTGGCAGCATTCGTGGGAGTGCTCCTGCACTTCCATCCCGGCCGGATAGTCACCGGCCACGCCCGTGACGGGCAAGGGCGCGGCAGCCTGCAGCTCAGGCAGGCCGGCATGGCCACAGGGCACGGCGGGAAGGTCGGCGGCAGTGCGCATGTTTGTCCAGATCCATGGAGAAAATGAGAAATTCTATAAAGACAGACAAATGCCCTGCCCGCAAACTGGCACCCGTTCCCTGTGATTCACCGCCATCGCACCATGCACCGCCTGCCCTCGCCCTCCCTACCATCCCTGGCCCATGGCCGGGGTCCGGGCGCCTGCGCAGGCGCCGCATTTCGCACCGACTCTCCCTGATCCCGGCCTGGCGCAGCTTCCCCACACCGGGAAGCCAGGAGAGCGGGGCTGCCGGCCGATCCGGTGGCTGCATACCCAGCGTTTCCTGCGAGGCCCGCATGCTGAAGAATCCCGCGTCCAGATACCTTCCCTTCCCCGCCGTCGACCTGCCCGACCGCCAATGGCCTTCGCGCCAGCTGAGCCAGGCGCCCGTGTGGCTGTCCACCGACCTGCGCGACGGCAACCAGGCCCTGTTCGAACCCATGAACCGCGAGCGCAAGCTGCGCCTGTTCCACGAGCTGGTGCGCATAGGCTTCAAGGAGATCGAGGTGGGCTTTCCCTCTGCCTCGCAGACCGACTACGCCATCGTGCGCCACCTGATCGACGAAGGACTGATCCCCGCCGATGTGACACCCATGGTCATCACCCAGCTGCGTGAGGACCTGATCCGCGCCACGGTGGACAGCGTGGCCGGCGCGCGGCGCGCCATCGTGCACTTCTACAACGCCGTGGCACCGGCCTGGCGCGAGATCGTCTTCGGCATGCAGGTGCCGGCGATCATCGCCATGGTGGAGCACCACATCGCCCTGCTGCGCGAACTCACCGATGCCCACCCCGAGACCGAATGGGTGCTGCAGTACTCGCCCGAGACGTTCTGCATGGCCGAGCTGGAGGTATCGCTGGCCGTGTGCAACGCGGCCATCCGCGCCTGGGATGCAGGCCCCGCGCGGCCCATGATTATCAACCTGCCGACCACGGTGGAGGTGAGCACGGCCAATGTCTTCGCCGACCAGATCGAGTGGATGCACCGCCGCCTGGAGCGGCGCGAGCACATCGTGCTGTCCGTGCACCCGCACAACGACCGGGGCACGGGCGTGGCCTGCGCCGAGCAGGCGCTGCTGGCCGGCGCCCAGCGCGTGGAAGGCTGCCTGTTCGGCAATGGCGAGCGCAGCGGCAACCTCGATGTGGTGACGCTGGCGCTCAACCTGTACACGCAGGGCATCGCGCCGGGACTGGACTTCTCGGACATCGCCGCCGTGGCGCGCATTGCGGAGGAATGCACGGCCCTGCCCATCCACCCGCGCCACCCCTATGTGGGCGACCTGGTGTTCACGGCGTTTTCGGGCTCGCACCAGGACGCCATCGCCAAGGGCTTTGCGGCGCAACGGCCCGATGCGCCCTGGCGCGTCCCCTACCTGCCCATCGACCCGCAGGACCTGGGCCGCACCTACGACAGCATCGTGCGCGTCAACAGCCAGTCAGGCAAGGGCGGCATCGCCTTCCTGCTGCAGCGCGACCATGGCGTGACCATGCCCCGGCGCATGCAGGTGGAATTCAGCGCCGTGGTGCAGCGCCAGGCCGACGCCAGCGAGGCCGAGCTGGCCAGTGAAGACCTGTGGGAGCTGTTCGAGTCCACCTACCTCGCACCCCGGCAGCTTCCCTGGCGCTACCACAACCACTATCTGTTCGACAGCGCCAAGGGCCAGGGCATTGCGCTGGAAGTGGTGCGGACGGACGGGCTTCGAATGCAGCTGCATGGCGATGGCAGCGGTCCCATCGACGCCGTGGCCGCTGCCATCGGCCAGCACCTGGGCGTGGCGCTGCGCATAGACCACTACGAGGAGCGCAGCCTGGGCCAGGGCGCCGGCGCCACGGCGCTGGCCATCGTCGAGGCCGCCCTGCCCGGCGTGGCGGGCACGCGCTTCGGTGCGGGGCGCCATGCCAACATCGTGACCGCCTCCATCCTGGCGGTGCTGCATGCGGCGGGCCGGCTGGTGGCGGCGCAGCCGGAAAACCGGCGCGTACCTGCCCAAGCCTGAGGCGCAGCCTGAAAGGAAAAAAGGACCGCCGAAGCGGTCCTTTTCTCGTGCAGCTTTTGCCGGTTCAGCGCACGGCGCCCGGATAGGTTCCGGGCAGCAGGATGCTGCGGTCCACGGTATCGATCTGCGTGTGGCCGCAGAAGGCCATGGTGGTCTCCAGCTCCTTCTGGATGATCTGCAGGGCGCGCGTCACGCCATGCTCGCCGTAGGCACCCAGGCCGTAGAGGAAGCTGCGGCCGATCATGGTGCCCTGGGCGCCCAGGGCACGCGCCTTGAGCACGTCCTGCCCGCTGCGGATGCCGCCGTCCATCCAGACCTCGATGTCCTTGCCCGCCGCCTCGGCAATGCCCGGCAGCGCCTCGATGGACGAGGGTGCGCCATCGAGCTGGCGCCCGCCGTGGTTGCTGACGACGAGCGCGTCAGCGCCGCTGTCGGCCGCCAGGCGCGCGTCCTCGGCGTCCATGATGCCCTTGAGGATGAGCTTGCCGCCCCAGAGCTTCTTGATGCGCTCCACGTCGCCCCAGTTCAGGCTGGGATCGAACTGGCTGGCGGTCCACGACGACAGCGAACTCATGTCGGCCACGCCATCCACATGTCCGACGATGTTGCCGAAGGTGCGGCGCTTGGTGCCCAGCATGCCCAGGCACCAGTGCGGCTTGGTCGCCAGGTTGGCCAGGTTGCGCAGCGTGGGCTTCGGTGGCGTGGACAGCCCGTTCTTGATGTCCTTGTGGCGCTGGCCCAGGATCTGCAGGTCCAGCGTCAGCACCAGGGCCGAGCAGTTGGCCGCGCGGGCACGCTCGATCAGGCGCTCCATGAACCGGCGGTCGCGCATCACATAGAGCTGGAACCAGAACGGATGGCGGCCCGTGTGCTCGGCAATGTCCTCGATGGAGCAGATGCTCATGGTGGACAGCGTGAACGGAATGCCGAAGGCCTTGGCCGCGCGCGCGCCCAGGATCTCGCCGTCGGCATGCTGCATGCCGGTCAGGCCCGTGGGCGCGATGGCCACGGGCATGGCGACCTGCTCGCCGATCATGGTGGTGCGCGTGCTGCGCCCCTCCATGTTCACGGCCACGCGCTGGCGCAGCTTGATCCGGTGGAAGTCGTCCTCGTTGGCGCGGTAGGTGCCCTGGGTGTAGGAACCCGAATCGGCGTAGTCATAGAACATGCGCGGCACGCGGCGCTGGGCCACGACGCGCAGGTCTTCGATGCAGGTGATTTTGGAAAGGTCGGTGGACACGTTTTCTGGCTTTCTGGAACCCGCATGCCGCGGGACTGCCGAGCATGGTAGTGCCGTGCGCGGGCTCCGGCCACCCGTTCGGGTTTGAAGTGATTTGTGCGCCGATTGAAATTTTCTCTCTCGCAGCCCAACCCAGGGCTAACGCTAGTGCGCCAAACCGCCATGGGAGTAACGATCCGCCCCGCACAACATCCTAAAAACTCTTCAGGAGAAGCTCCTATGGTTTGGCAACAGGTCTACGACCCTCTTTCCAACATGTGGCTGTCCACACTGCTTGCGGCCATTCCGGTCGTGGTCATGCTGGTGGGACTGGGCTTTTTGCACATGAAGGCCCATCTGGCGGCCGGCGCCGGGCTGGTTGCCGCGCTGGTGATCGCGGTCTTCGTCTACAACATGCCGGCCGGCATGGCCGGGCGCGCGGCGCTGTTCGGCGGCTTCACGGGGCTGCTGCCCATCGGCTGGATCGTTCTGAACATCATCTTCCTGCACCAGCTGACCGAGAAGAACGGCAGCTTCAAGATCCTGCAGGACTCCATTGCCGGCATCACCGAGGACAGGCGCATCCAGCTGCTGCTGATCGCCTTCGCCTTCGGCGCCTTCTTCGAGGGCGCGGCCGGCTTCGGCACGCCCGTGGCCGTGACGGCGGCCATCCTCATCGGCCTGGGCTTTTCGCCGCTGGCCGCCTCGGGCCTGTCGCTGATCGCCAATACCGCGCCCGTGGCCTTCGGCGCGCTGGGCACGCCGGTGATCACGCTGGCCAAGGTCCATGGCTACGACCTGATGGAGGTCACGGCCATGGTCGGCCGCCAGCTGCCGTTCTTCTCGGTGCTGGTGCCGTTCTGGCTGATCTGGGCCTTTGCCGGGCGCAAGGCCATGATGGAGATCTGGCCCATCATTTTGGTGACCGGCGTGTCCTTCGCCATTCCGCAGTACCTGGTGTCCAACTTCATCGGACCCGAGCTGGTGGACATCATCGCGGCCATCGTCTCCATGGTCTGCACGGTCGGCTTCCTGCGCATATGGCAGCCCAGGACCATCTGGCGCTCGACCTCGCTCAAGGGCCATGAGAGCAGCGGCGGCGAGGCCCAGGCGCCCCGCGCCGTGACCCAGCACCCGCGCGCCGACGTGATCCGCGCCTGGACGCCCTGGGCCATCCTCACGGTCTTCGTCTTCATCTGGGGCCTGCCCTCGGTCAAGGCGGCGCTCAATGGCCTGTTCGCACCGGCCTTTCCCATGGAAGGCTTGCACAACATGGTCGAGAAGGTGCCGCCCGTGGTGCGCCAGCCCACCAAGGAAGGCGCCATCTACACGCTGAACCTGCTGTCGGCCACGGGCACGGGCATCCTGCTGTCGGCCATCGTGGGCGGCCTGGTCATGAAGTACAACCCCGTGCAACTGGTCAGCCAGTTCGTGCGCACCCTCTGGCTGGTGCGTTATTCGCTCATCACCATCGTGCTGATGCTGGCGCTGGGCACGTTGACGCGCTACTCGGGCACCGACACCACGCTGGGCCTGGCCTTCGCCAACACGGGCGTGTTCTACCCCTTCTTCGGCACGCTGATGGGCTGGCTGGGCGTGGCGCTCACGGGTTCGGACACGGCATCGAACGTGCTGTTCGGCGGCATGCAGAAGGTGGCGGCCGAGCAGCTGGGCCTGTCGCCCAACCTCATGGGCGCGGCCAACAGCTCGGGCGGCGTGATGGGCAAGATGATCGATGCGCAGTCCATCGTCGTCGCCTCCACGGCCACGCGCTGGTTCAACCACGAGGGCGACATCCTGCGCTACGTGTTCTTCCACTCCGTCGCCCTGGCCTGCCTGATGGGCATCTTCGTGACGCTGCAGGCCTATGTCTGGCCGTTCCGCCTGATGGTCAATTGAGCCTTGCGCATCTGCGCCAGGCCTCAGCCGCCCACATGCGCCGGGCGGCTTTTTTGCGCCTGGGGTATGCATCGCTGCATCAACAGATGCGCAGCGGCATTTATGGTTGTACCATGCAACCATATTCAAACCCTGCACGGCCCCAAGGAGCACCCATGCCGCAGCACGATCTTTCCCTGGTGGACGACATCCGCGCCGCCTCGCGCCAGATGGTGCGCGAGCTGGGCTTCATGCAGGCCACGCTGGCGGCCACGGACTATCCGCCCTCGGCCGTGCACGCCATCCTGGAGATCGGCGCGCAGGGGTCCATGGCGGCCTCGCAGCTGGCCCAGGCGCTGGGGCTGGAGAAATCCAGCGTCAGCCGCATGGTGCGCAAGCTGGTGGAGGCCGGCGAGCTGAAGGAAACCGCCGATGGCGAGGACGGCCGCGTCAAGCGGCTGGCCCTCACCGCCAAGGGCCGGCGCACGCTGGCCGCCATCGAGGCCTTCGGGCGCCAGCAGGTGACGGCCGCGCTGGACCGCATGCAGCCGCCGCAGCAACAGGCGGTCTCGCGCGGGCTGGCCCTCTACGCCCAGGCACTGCAGGCGCATCGGCAGGAGGAGCCCCTGCCCGCACCCGCGCAGATACAGGTCCTGCCCGGATACCGGCCCGGCTGCATCGGCCGCATCGTGGAAATGCATGCGCGCTTCTATGCACGCCACGCAGGTTTCGGCGTCTTCTTCGAAAGCCGCGTGGCCAGCGGCCTGGCCGAGTTCGCTAGCCGGCTGGACAAACCCTGCAACCAGCTGTGGACGGCGCTGGACGGCGACCGCGTCATGGGCTCCGTGGCCATCGATGGCGAAGACCTGGCCAAGCACCCCGAGGACCGCCAGGCGCACCTGCGCTGGTTCATCCTGGACGACGGCCTGCGCGGCGCCGGCACGGGGCGCCAGCTGCTGCAGCAGGCCCTGGCGTTCTGCGACCAGCAGGCCTTCGAGGCCACCCAACTGTGGACGTTCAGCGGCCTGGATGCGGCACGCCGGCTCTACGAATCGTCAGGCTTCACCCTGGCCGAGGAATGGCCGGGCCAGCAATGGGGCGAGACCGTGACCGAGCAGCGCTTCGTACGGGCTCGGCCCTGATGCTGCCCTGAGGCTGCCCTGGGGCCGCACTGCGGCGTTCAGCGCCCGCCCGCGCGCGAAGCCACCACGCCGGCGCCGCGCACCTCCACCTGCACGCTGTCCAGCACCTGTCCCTTGGCATCGACCAGTTCCAGCCGGTGGCGGCCGGGCCAGGGCATCCAGGCGGCGGCAGCCCCCCGGCCGATCTCCTTGGGCGGCGGCTCGGCCGCGCCGGGCGCGGCAGCACTGACCATGCGCCAGCGCAGGCTGGCGTCCTGCCATTCCTGCGTGGCGGCCGTGCCTGCCGGGCGAGCCGACAGCTGCACGCGCTGGCGGTCTGGCGGAATGTCGGGGTCCAGCGCGAGGATGGTGCCGTTGGCCGGGCGCGCAATGCGCACGGGCGAGGCGGCCGAAGTCCCGCGTGTTGATGCGGATGCGGCAGGCAGGCCGCTGCCCGCCATGGCGAACAGGCTCTGCTGCGTGCCCGCCACGAACCATTCGCTGCGCGCGCTCTCCAGCGGCAGGCCCGACGCATCGGGGCCGAAACGCACGGCCTGCTGCAGCACGCCCGCCGGCGCCTTGGGCGCGCGGCTGGGCGTGTGGGCGTGCAGGAAGCCCATCACGGCGGCCCAGACAGGTGCCGCGCCGCTGGTGCCGCTGACCGAGTGCATGGCCTCGCCGCGCGCATTGCCCACCCACACGCCCACGGTGTAGCGCTGCGACCAGCCCACGGCCCAGTTGTCGCGCATGTCCTTGCTGGTGCCGGTCTTGACGGCCGACCAGAAGCGCGTGGCCAGCACGCTGTCGGTGCCGAAGGTGGGCGCGCGCGCCATGGGATCGGACAGGATGTCGCCCACGATGAAGGCCGCGCGTGCGTCGATGGCCTGCACGGGCGCAGCCGGCTTTTGCGCTGCGGACCCCGCGCCCGTGGGCTGCACCGCCCAGCGCACGGGCGTCAGCTGCCCGCCGTTGGCCAGGGCGCGGTAGGCGTTGGTGAGCTGCAGCAGCGGCACCTCGGCACTGCCCAGCGCCAGGCTGAAGCCGTGGTAGCCGCCGCTTTCGCGCAGCGGCAGGCCCAGGCGCTGCAGTTGCGAGAAGAAGGCATCGGGCGTGACCATGACCAGGGTGCGCACGGCCGGCACGTTGAGCGACGACGCAAGCGCCGTGCGCGCCGAGACCCAGCCCTTGAAGCGCCGGTCGTAGTTCTGCGGGATGTAGAGCCCGTTCTGCGTGGGAATGTGGGCCGATGAATCCTCGATCAGCGAGGCCGCCGTCAGCCGCCGCTCGGCAATCGCCTGGGCATAGAGAAAGGGCTTGAGGGTGGAGCCGGGCTGGCGCATGGCCGTGACGCCATCCACCTCGGCCGCCTGGCTCAATTCGCCCGACGAGCCCACCCAGGCCAGCACCTCGCCCGTGGCGTTGTCCAGCACGACGATGGCGCCGTCCTCCACGTTGCGGCCCTGCAGCTCGCGCAACTGCTGCTGCAGGCTTTGCACGGCAAAGCGCTGCACGGGCGCGCTCAGCGTGGAGCGCACGCGGGCCTGGCCTTTGGACTGCGGCTCGGCCAGCAGGCGGCGCGCCAGGTGGGGGGCCTGGCCTTCGCTGGCCGCCCATTGCCGGCGCAGCAGCACGCTGGCGGTGAGCAGTTCCATGGCCGTGCAGTCGCGCGCCGCCGCATCCTCGGGCGCCAGCGACTGCAGCACGCCGCAGGCGCGCCGGCCCACGCGCTCGGGCGAGGCGTTGGGGGCACGCACCAGGGCGGCGGCAATGGCGGCCTCTCGCGCGTCCAGCCCGTGCGCGGCCTTGCCGAACAGGGTGCGCGACAGCGCATCGATGCCCACGATCTCGCCCCGGAAGGGCACCAGGTTCAGGTAGGCCTCCAGGATCTGGTCCTTGCGCCAGCGCCGGTCCAGCACCTGGGCAGAGACGGTCTGGCCCAGTTTCTGCACCACGCTGCGCCCGCCCGGGCCCTGGCGCCAGTCGCCGTCCAGCAGGCCCGCCAACTGCATGGTGATGGTGCTGGCGCCGCGCGTGCGCTGGTTCCAGAGGTTGCCCCAGGCGGCGGCGGACACGGCCGCCCAGTCCACGCCGCTGTGCTCGTAGAAGCGCTTGTCCTCGCTGAGCACCAGGGCCGTGCGCAGCGCGGGAGAGATGTCGGCCAGGGCTACCCAGTCGCCACGGCGCACGCTGGCGTCGGTGCGCTGGCGCTGCAGCACCTCGCCCTCGCGCGAGAGCAGTTCGGTCTCGGAGGAGCGGTGGCCTTCGCGGACTTCGGAAAAGCTGGGCAGCGCCTGGGCGGCACCGGCCGCCGCGAACAGCAGCGCGGCCGCCAGGGCCGCGCGGGGAAGACGCATGAAGGGGGAAGGTCGCCGGGATTCGATCATGGAGCCGGCATTGTCCGCCTTTGGGCCAGCGGCTCAGGAAGAATGGCGTATGCCCTTCTTGAGCTTGAAGGACAGCAGCACCATGAGCACGCCGAAGACCACCGCATAAGTGGCCAGCACCCAGAGCATGGCCATCATGCCCGCGCCCGGCTGGGCCAGCACGAAGGCGCCGAACAGCACGGACAGCACGCCGCCCAGGATCAGCAGCCACTCGCCCGTGATCTCCTTGCGCAGCCGCACGGCCGCCACGATCTGCAGCAGGCCCGTGACCAGGGCCCAGGCGCCGATGTACAGCGTCATCACCAGGGCCGTGACGCCGGGCGCGACCACGGTGAGCACGCCCACCACCACGCCGGCCAGGCCCCACAGCAGCAGCACCCACCAATGGCGCATCTGGTCGCGCCCCTGGATGGCCGAATACACGCCCAGCAGGCCATCGACGAAGGTGAAGGCGCCGAAGGTCAGCACCAGCGCCGCCAGCGATACCGCCGGCTGCGCCCAGGTCAGCACGCCGAAGGCGATGGCGACCAGGCCGCGCAGCAGCAGTACCCACCAGGTGCGGTGAAGAATCGTGGACAGCGGATTGGGGCTCATGGATGCTCCTTCAAAACAGTCCCCATGACCTTGGAGCAGGCCCGCCACACTGTCTGTAGGCGAAGGCCGGCTTGGCGGCGGACCCTGACCTGGATCAATCCAGCTGCAGCAGCACGGGCTGGTGGTCCGAGAGCCTTGTGTCGCTGTCCACGGCCCAGCCACGCACATGGCCGCGCAGGCTGTCGCTGACCCAGGCGAAATCGCAGGCGCCGGGCTCGGGACCCCACTGGCGGTCGAACAACCGGAAGGTGGGCGGCTGGGGCTGGTCCGGGTGCAGCACGCTCCAGCTGTTGTGCCACTGGCCGGCGCTCAGTGCGCCTTCCTCGCCGGCCGCCCAAGGCCGGGACAGTCGGGCGTATTCGTCCTCGTGCGGCTCGAAGTTGAAGTCGCCGCAGAGCACGGCATGCGGCGTGTGCGGCTTGGTCTGCTGGGGCGAGCCGTCGCTGGCTGGCTGGGGCGGCGCCTCGGCCTGGCCCAGGGCCTCGATCTGCAGGGAACGCAGCGCCAGCGCCTGGGCCATGCGCTGGCGGCGCGAGAAATATTCGAGGTGGGTGCTCATCACGCGCACGGGGCCCAGTGCGGCATCCATCACGGTCACTGCCGTGCAGCAGCGCGGCATGCTGCGCACGCCGCCATCGTGCGGATACGGCAGGCGGTGATGGGCCACCTGCAGAGCAGGCAGGCGCGTGGCCACCAGGTTGCCGAAGCGCTGCCGGCCCACGGCCGTGAATTCGTCCACGGCCGCGCCGAAGAAGACCTTCCAGCCTTCGGGCAGGGCCGCGCGCACCTGCTCCACCTGGTCGCCGGGCGCGCCCTGCAGGCCCGGATAGTGGATGGCGATTTCCTGCAGGCACAGCACGTCGATATCGGCCATGGACAGCGCATGCGCCACGATGCGCTCCGGGTCCATGCGGCCGTCCAGGCCCAGGCACCATTGGGTGTTCCAGGTGAGGATCTGCATCATGCGGGCAGCGGCTCGCGCAGCTGGAACAGGTTGCCTTCGGGATCCATGGCGTTGCACACGCGAAAGCCCGGGCCCTGCCAGGACTGCTCCCACAGCTGGCCGCCATGGGCGATGACCAGGGGGCGCACGGCCGCAAAGCTTTTCACGGTGGCAAAGAACTTGATGGCCACGTTCTCGCGCGGCTGGGGTGGCTCGGTGATGGTGATGTGCCGCGCAATCGCCTCGGGAATGGCGTGCAGCACCAGTTGCAGGTCCGGCGACTGCAGCACCATGAGCTCGCTCGTGTGGTGCAGCATGCGCATGGCCAGCACCTCCATGTAGAACAGCGCCAGCCTGTCGGGCTGCTTGGCGTAGATGAACAGGCCGGCGCTAGCGGGTCCGGACATGGTGAACCTCGGCATTGAAAGCAGGGAAGAGTGACTTTAGCACCGCCGTCACTTGATCCCCGCACGCATGAAGCTCTGCACGAACTGGCGCTGGAACAGCACGAAGGCCACCAGCAGCGGGCCCGAGCTCATCAGCGTGGCGGCCGTGATGGTGGCCCATTCCACGCCAGACTCCACGCTGGAGAACACCTGCAGCCCCACGGTAAGCGGCCGCGTCTGCACGCTGTTGGTGATGATCAGCGGCCACAGGAAGTTGTTCCAGTGAAAGCTCACCGACACCAGCGCAAACGCCAGGTACACGGGCCGCGCCAGCGGCACGTAGACGCGCCACAGGATCTGCAGGGTGCTGGCACCCTCCACCCGCGCGGCCTCGTCCAGTTCCCGGGGAATGCCCAGGAAGGTCTGGCGCAGCAAAAAGATCGCAAAGGCCGATGCGAAGTACGGCAGGCCTATGCCCAGCAGCGTATCGACGGCGCCCAGTCGCGACACGGTCTGGTAGTTCGCCACCAGCAGGATGTCCGGCATGATCATCAGCTGCACCAGCACCAGCGCAAAGGCCAGGCCCTGGCCGCGAAAGCGGTAGCGTGCAAAGGCATAGGCGGCCAGCGTGCCCAGCACCAGCTGGGCCGCCAGGATCATGGCCACCAGCACGGCCGTGTTCAGGAAATAGCGCGCAAAGGGCGCGGCCTGCCAGGCACGGCGAAAGTTCTCCAGCGTCCAGGGCGCGGCCAGGTCGAAGCGTGCCGAGTATTCGGGCGGATGGAAGGCCGTCCAGAACGCATAGGCCAGCGGCAGTATCCACAGCAGGGCCAGCAGCCAGGCGGCCAGCGTGTCCAGCCAGGTGGCGCCGTACAGCGCGGGCGGCGCATGGCGCGGGGCAACGGGTGCGGCGCTCATTGGTAGTGCACCTTCTTGTCGAGCACGAAGAACTGCAGCAGCGCCACGGCCGCAAGCACCACGACCAGCACCACGGTGATGGCCGCCGCATAGCCCGTGTCCCAGAACTTGAAGCCCACTTCGTACAGGTGATAGAGCAGCAGCGTGGAGGCGTTGTCCGGCCCGCCGCGCGTGAGGATGAAGAGGTGGTCCACCAGGCGGAAGGCATTGATCACCGCATTGACCAGCACGAACAGCGTGGTCGGCATCAGCAGCGGCCACTGCACGCGGCGCAGGAAGTACCAGCGCGAGGCCCCCTCGATGGCCGCCGCCTCCTTGAGGCTGGGATTGAGCGTCTGCAGCGCGGCCAGGTAGAAGATCATGAAAAAGCCCGCCTCCTTCCACACCGCCACCACGGTCACGCAGGCCAGCGCCGTGGAGGGATCGCCCAGCCAGTTGTGCGCGGGAAGGCCCAGTGCGCCGCGCAGCTGCTCCAGCAGCCCGTACTGCGGTGTGTAGAAGAACAGCCAGATGTTGGCCACGGCAATCATGGGCAACACCGTGGGCGTGAAGTACGCCATGCGCACGAAGGCGCGGCCGGCCAGCCTCTCGTTGACCCACAGCGCCATGGCCAGCGCCAGCGCCATGGACAGCGGAATCGTGGCCGCCGCAAACCACAGGTTGTTGCGCACGGCCTGCCAGAACACCGGGTCGTCCAACATGACGGCGTAGTTCTCCAGCCCCACCCATGGCCCCGGCTGGCCGCCGCGCGGCGTGGCATGCAGGCTGTCGATCAGCGTGGCCACGGCCGGCCAGTGCGTGAAAGCCACCAGCAGCACCAGCGCCGGCAGCAGCATCAGCCAGGCATGGACGGCCTGGCGGCCGCTCGCAAAAGAGGAGGAAGCGTGGCTCATGCGGTCAACGGCGCGAGGCCATCACTTGTAGCGGCGCAGGATGCGGTCGGCCTCCCTTTGCGCATCCTGCAGGGCCTGGGCCGAGGTCTTGCTGCCGTTGAGGGCGGCCTGCACGGCGTCGTTGAGCACCTTGGTCACGCGCTGGTTCTCATGCGTGGAGAACTCGGCCACCGACACGGGCAGCTGGTCGCGCGCCACCAGGGCCTGCGGGAAGTCCTGGCCGTACTTCTTGAGCGCGGGCGTGTCATAGGCGGCGGGCGAGACGGCCACGTAGCCGCTGTCCATGCTCCACTGCGCGGCCAGCGGGGGCTGGGTGACCCACTTCATGAACTGGAAGGCCGCCTCCTGCTGCTCCCGGGGCGCCTTCTTGAACAGGTAGAAGTTGCCCCCGCCCGTGGGCGAGCCCTTGCGCACGTTGCCTGCGATCTGGCCCACGCCGAAGTCGAATTTGGCATTGGCACGGATATTGGTCAGGTTGCCCGTGGTGGTGACGATGATGGCGGCCTTCCTTTCCATGAAGTCCTTGGGCGTCGTGCCCCACTCCACCACGCCGGCAGGGTGCACGCCTTCCTTGACCAGGCCCACCCAGAAGTCCAGCGCCTCCACTACCTTGGGGCTGTCCAGCGTGACCTGGGTGCCTGCCTCGTTGGCCAGCAGCACGTCATTGGGCGTGGTCAGCGTCTGCAGCATCCAGTAGGCAAAGCCGGTGGACGGGATCTGGATGCCGTACTGCACGACCTTGCCGCTGGCGTCCTTCTTCGTCAGCCTGTGGGCGGCTTCCTTGAGCTCCTTCCAGTTCTGCGGCGCCTTGTTCGGGTCCAGGCCGGCTTCCTTGAAGGCTTCCTTGTTGTAGTACATGACCACGGTGGAACGCTGGAAGGGCACGCCCCAGGTCTTGCCGCCCGCCTGACTGTTGGCCATGAAGGCCGGGTAGAAGCCCTTGAGCCAGGCCCGGTCGGCATCGGTCTTCACGAAGTCGTCGATGGGGGCGATGGCGTCCTCGTCGATCAGCGTGAACATGTCGGTGGACAGCAGCACCGAGGTGGCCGGCGGCTTGCCCGACTTGTGGGCCGTCAGCGCCTTGACGATGGTCTCCTGGTAGGTGCCCGCATAGACGGGCGTGATCCGGTACTGCGGATGGGCCTTGTTGAACTCGGCCGCATAGCCGTCGATCACCTTGGTGATGGGGCCGCCCACGGCCACGGGAAAGTAGAACGGCACCTCCAGCGGCGTTTGCGCGCTGGCGGTGTGCAGCAGGCCCGTGGCGGCCAGGGCGGCAGCGGCTGCGAGGGTTTTGAGGAAGGCATGGCGTTGCATGGCGGACTCTCCTGGAAGGTGCTTCGGGTGCGAAAGCCGGAACGGCTGAAACGGTGGAACTGCGGAGGAAGATAGGAGCGGTGCCACGGCCTCAGGCCGCGCAGCGTCGCCCCTGTTCGTCAAAGAAATGCGTGGCCTCGCGCGCCCAGCGCAGGCCCACGAGCTGGCCCGGCTGCAGGCCGCCGAGCTGGCTGCCAGCGGTGCGCACCATCAGTTGTTCGCTGCCCACGCGGCAGCGCAGCACCAGGTCGGCGCCCAGGTATTCGAGGCTCTCGATGTCGGCAGCGACCACGGGGCCGCTGCCGACATCGCCATGGAGCGACAGGCGCATGTCCTCGGGCCTGACGCCCAGCCAGCGCGCCTGGCCCGGCTGCTGCAGGCCGGCGGGCGCGGCGCTGGCATGGCTGCCCGCGATGAGCAGGCCGTCGAGGCGCGCGATGTTCATGGCCGGCGTGCCGATGAAGCGCGCGGCAAAGGTGGTGGCGGGCCGGCGGTAGATCTCCTGGGGCGCGGCGCACTGCTCCACGCGCCCCTGGCTGAGCAGCACCACCTGGTCGGCCATGCCCATGGCCTCGGCCTGGTCGTGCGTGACATAGACCACGGTCAGGCCCAGGCGCCGCTGCAGCTCGCGCAGCTCGGTGCGCATTTCCTGGCGCAGCTGGGCGTCGAGGTTGGACAGCGGCTCATCCATCAGGCAGACCCGGGCGCGGGCCACCAGGGCGCGGCCCAGCGCCACGCGCTGCTGCTGGCCGCCCGACAGCTGGCCGGGCCGGCGCGCCAGCAGCGCGTCCAGGCCCAGCAGCGCAGCGGCCTCGTCGATGCGCCGGCGCGCCTCGGCCGCCGGGACCTTGCGCACGGACAGGCCGAAGCCGATGTTCTGCGCCACCGTCAGGTGCGGGAACAGCGCGTAGTTCTGGAACACCATGGCAATGCCGCGCCGAGCGGGCGGCAGTTGGGTGACATCCTGCCCATCGATGCGCACGCGGCCCGAGGTGGCGCTTTCCAGGCCCGCGATGATGCGCAGCGTGGTGGACTTGCCGCAGCCCGAGGGACCGAGCAGCACGCAAAAGGATCCGGGTTCAATGCGCAGATCCAGCGCCTGCAGTGCCGTGGTGCCGCCCCAGGACTTGGCAACACCTTCCATCTCGATCAAGGACATCACGCCAGTCTAGGAAGGCTGTGTGACAGGCCCGTGTCGCGCCACCGGACTGGCGGCTCAGGCAGCTCAGGCAGCTCAGGCAGCTCAGGCAGCTCAGGCAGCTCAGGCAGCTCAGGCAGCTCAGGCAGCTCAGGCAGCTCAGGCAGCTCAGGCAGCAGGGTGCCATCTGTGCCAGTCCGTGGCCTGCTGGAACGCCCAGCCCGCGCGCACCAGCAGGTCTTCGCGGAAGTCGGGGGCCACGAACTGGAAGGCCACGGGCGCGCCCTCGGGAGTGCGTCCGCCGGGCAGCGTGATCGTGGGGCTGCCCGTCAGGTCGAACGGGCAGGTGTAGCGCAGCATGCCCGAGAACAGCTCGGCATCGGAGCCGAAATGCGCCATGCGCTGCAGCGTGGGGGCCGCAAAGGCCGTGGCGGGGACCAGCAGCAGGTCCACCTGCGCGAAGAGTGCACGCACCCGGCCCGTGAAGTCCGCGCGGCGCAGCAGCAGCCGCTGGTAGTCGGTGGCAGACAGGCCCAGCCCCAGGTCGATCAGCCCGGCGAGCCCGGGGCCATAGGCCTCGCGCCGTGCAGGGAAAGTGGCGCCGTGCGCCACGGCTGTCTCCACCGCGCACAGCGCTGGCCAGTCCTCCACCGCCTGGGTGGCATCGGGAAAGCGGACCTCCTGCACGCTGGCACCCAGGCGCTGCGCCACCGCCAGGGCCTGCTCCACCGCCTGGCGGGAGGGGGCATCCACGCCGTCCAGTGCCCATTGCCGGTCCATGCCCAGGCGCAGGCCGGAGAATCCGCGCGTCATCATGGCCAGATAGTCGGGCACGCTGCACTGGCTGGCCGTAGGGTCCAGCGGGTCCGCCCCGGCGATGGCCGCGAGCATGGCTGCGGCATCGGCGGCACTGCGCGCCATCGGGCCTATGTGGTCCAGGGACGCGGCCAGTTCGAAGGCGCCGTGGCGGCTCACCCTGCCCCAGGTGGGCTTGAGCCCCGTGATGCCGTTGGCGGCCGATGGAAAGCGGATGGAGCCCCCGGTGTCCGTGCCCAGCGATCCGAAGCACAGCCCCGCCGCCGTGGCCACGCCCGAGCCGCTGGACGAGGCCCCGGGCCATAGCTGGGCGCCCCAGGGGTTGACGGGGGCAGTGATCTCGGGATGGTGGTCGGCGAAGGCGCCTTCGGTCTGCTGCAGCTTGCCCAAGATGACGGCGCCGGCCTCGCGCAGCCTGCGCACCACGGTGGCATCTTCCGTGGGGCGATGGTCGCGGTGCAGCGTCATTCCATGCGTGGTGGGGACGCCCCGGGTCCACAGCAGGTCCTTGAGCGCCAGCGGCACGCCGTGCAGCGCACCGCGGCGGCGGCCCTGCGCGATCTCGGCGTCGGCGCGGCGGGCGTCCTCCAGCGCCTGCTGCGCCATCACCGTCACGTAGCTGTGCAGCCGCGCGTCCACGGCCTCGATGCGCGCCAGCATGTGGCGGGTCACCTCTTCCGAGGAAATGCGGCGGGACTGGATCTCGCACCCCACCTCCAGCAGTTCGAGATGGTGCAGTTCGCTGTCGTTCATGGCATGTCTCCCGGCGCCCGGCTCCGGGGCGCCACCGTTGTTGCACTGGAAAAGCCGCACGGGACGCACGGCAGGCCCATGCTAGGGAGCCGGCGGCGCCGACGCTTGTTCGTGAGGGTCAGCGACCTTGCTCAGGCGGCCAGCAGGCTGCGGGGCGTGCAGCCGAACGCCTTGCGAAAGGCTCGGCTGAAGTGCGCCGCATCGGAGAACCCATGCGCGAAGGCCGCCTCGGTCACGCTGGAGCAGCGCCCCTGCATCAGGGCCTGGCGGCTGGCCTGCAACCGCAGCTGCCATACCAGGCCCATGGGCGTCTGGTTGTGCCGCGCAAAGGCCCGCGTCACGGTACGCGGCGAGACGTTGTGCTGCTGCGCCAGCCATTGCAGCGACAGCTCGGGCGAGCCCAGGTTGTCCTGGATGAACGCCTGGATGCGGCCATGCAGGTCCCTTTCCGCGCGGGGCTGCACGGCCATTTCCTGCATCTCCAGCGCCAGGGCCAGCACGTCGAGCAGCGCCATGCCGAAGCGCTGCGCCAAGGCATCACCGTGCGGCGCAGGCGGCATGGCCATGGCCTCGCCGAGCATGGCCCGCAGCGGCGCCACGGCCGGGGCATGGCCATGCAGCGCCCGGCCCGCGTGCAAGGGTGCACGGGCAAAGCGATTCAACAATTCGCTGCGCGGAATGCGCATCAGCAGGATATCGCGGGGCGCCACCGAGAATTCGAAAGGCTGCGCAGCGTCATAAAGCACCAGATTGCCCGCACTCAGCCGGGCCACTTGCCCGCCCTGGCGCACCTCGGCCTGGCCCTGGAGCAGATAGCCCAGCCACAGCTCATCGCGGGCATGCAGGCGCAGGTGGGCTGCGTTGCGCACCCAGCGGTGGCTGGGCGCCGACATGGCACTGATCTCCAGCAGTCCCAGGGACCGCACGGACAGCGTGGCCCCGAAGCCGCCGGGACCTGCACCATCCCCCTGCGCGCGGTGGCTGTCGGCAGGGATGCAGTGGCGGCAGACCACCTCGTGCCAGTAGTCGAAACGATGGCGTGGCTCCTGCGAATGGGTAGAGTATTCGAGCTGCATGGCAGCGCCCAGTATCCGCAGGCGGCCGCCGGCTGGCACCCCGGTGTTTACCCAAAGGCCCGGGGTGCCGCGACGGCGGCGCTGCCAGGCACGGCTCAGCTGTGGCCCGGCGCCCGGTTCAGCAGATGCGTGCGCTGGTCGGCGCTCAGCGACAGGTAGCGCTCGTAGTGGCGCAGGATGTCGGCGATGACTTCCTCGCTGCGCAGGTACTGGATGTCGTGGCCCAGGCGTCCGTCCTCGAAGAACGTGATGGGCTCGTAGACATGGCGGCGCTCCTGCTCGTTGGCCGCCTCGCTCACCAGGAAGGTGGGCACCGTGCGGCGCGTGGCGCGCACGCCGTAGACGAAGTCGCGCAGCGAGGGATCGGGCACGGTCAGGCGCACGGCGCCCTCGCCGTCCAGGTCCTCGGTGACCACCGCCTCGACGCCGCGCTTGTGCATTTCGGCTGCCACCTCGTTCATGGCGGGCAGCACCACGCCGGCCAGGAACCTGCGCACATCGGCGCGCGAGGGCTGGTGCACGATCTGCTCCAGGCGCTTGCGCCAGTGCTGGCCGCTCCAGAAGCTGGTGGCCGGAGCCAGGTCGGGCGAGAAGTGCGCGCGGTCGGCCAGCAGGCCGCGCCACAGCCCGTAGCACAGCGCCAGCATGATGACGGCCACCGGCAGGGCCGCCACCAGGGTCATGGCCTGCAGCGCCTTGAGGCCGCCGGCCAGCATCAGCACCATGGCTGTCGCGCCCAGCACGGCAGCCCAGAACAGCCGCTGCCAGACCGGCGAACGCGCATGGCCGCGCGAGGCGATGTTGTCCACCACGAAGGCCCCGGAGTCCGCCGAGGTGACGAAGAACACCGCGATGAGCACGATGGTGAGCCAGGCCACGGGCTTGAACCAGGGCAGGTACTCGAAGAAGCGGAACAGCAGCGCATCCACGTTCGAGGCCGTCTGCCCCAACGCGCCCATGGCCACGTGGGTGTCTATCCAGATGGCGCTGTTGCCGAAGGCCGTCATCCACAGCAGGTTGAAGGCCGTGGGCACCAGCAGCACGCCGGTCACGAACTGGCGGATGGTGCGCCCGCGCGAGATGCGTGCGATGAACATGCCCACGAAGGGCGACCAGGAGATCCACCAGGCCCAGTAGAGGATGGTCCAGCCGCCGAACCAGCCTTCCTGGCTGGGCGGCTCGTAGGCAAAGGTGCGGAACGACAGCTGCACCAGGCCAGACACGTAGTTGCCGATGTTCTCGCTCAGCGCCTCGAACAGGAAGACCGTGGGCCCGGCGACGATGACGAAGGCCAGCAGGATGAAGGCCAGCATGAGGTTGAACTCGCTCAGGCGCCGCACCCCTTTGTCCAGGCCCGAGACGGCCGACAGCCCGGCCAGGCAGACCACGATGACGATGACCGCGATGCGGAAAGCCGCCGCAGAGGTGTCCCAGCCCGTGAGGGTGTGCAGGCCGGCGGCCAGCTGCAGCGCGCCGTAGCCCAGCGTGGTGGCGATACCCGCGATGGTGCCCACCAGCGCGAAGGCATCCACGCTGTGGCCGATGGGGCCGTTGATGCGCTTGCCCAGCAGCGGGTACAGGCCCGAGCGCATGGTCAGCGGCAGGTTGTAGCGAAAGCCGAAGTAGGCCAGCACCAGGCCCATGGTCCCGTAGACGGCCCAGGCATGGAAGCCCCAGTGGAAGAAGGTGGACTGCAGGGCCTCGCGTGCGGCGGCCGGCGTGGAAGGCACGGCCGTGGGCGGCTTGAGGAAATGCTGCAGCGGCTCGCCCACGCCGAAGTACATCAGGCCGATGCCCATGCCGGCGGCGAACAGCATGGCGGTCCAGGAGATGAAGCTGAACTCGGGCTCCGCATCATCGGGACCCAGGCGGATATCACCGAAACGGCTGGACGCGACGAAGATCAGAAAGACCAGGAACAGCGTGACCGAGACGGCATAGAACCAGTCCATGTGCCCCACCACCCAGGCCTGGGCGCTGGAGAACAGCCGGTCGGCACTGTCGGGCATGAAGCCGCAGTACAGCAGCAGCAGGCCCAGCACCAGCAGGGAAGGAATGACGACGGGGCCCGAGAACGTGATGCGCGGTGCAGGCTCTGCAGGCGATGGCGTGGCCGCCTGCGGCGCATCCGGTGGCGGAGCCGCCGGTGGCGCCGTGCGGGGATCGGTGTTCATGTCTGGCATAGACCCTCTCTCTCTTGTGATCAATGGTGTGCCCGGGAACCGATTCGCAATGGTGGCGGCCTTGCCCTTGTGGGGCGGGCCGCGTTCCCTGCTCGGGGTATGTCCGCCGGGCAAAGGCCGCAAGTATCGTGACTCTTCGCGTCTGCCCGCGTCGGACGCAGGCCCTGAAGGCTTCCGTTTTGCTGACGTGATGCCTTCAGGCCAGGTCAGCCGGCCAGCCTGGCCACCACGGCCGGGGCGATGACGCGGTGCGCCGGCGCCACGCCCAGCATGTAGATACGGCCCAGGGCATTGTGCACATGGACCACGGTGGACATGGCGGCGGTGAAGGTGGCGGACGGCGCGCCCTCGGGGCCGGGCAGCCGCATGAGGGAGACCTGCACGTCCAGGTGCCTGTCGCTGTCGCCCAGCACCACTTCGCTGTCGCTCAGGGCATGGACACGGAAGATGCCGGCGCGGTCGCCCACGCGGTAGCTGGATGCGGCGCGCTGCGCGTCCACGCCGCTGAGCGTGCCCAGGTCCTTGATGCCGAAGGGCGCCACCACGCGGTTGCGCAGGCGCATCAGAAAGTCGATCCAGCCCGGCGTGCGGCCCACGCAGCGCAGGTACAGCGCCATGGGGCTGCTGCCGTCGTCCGGCAATTGCAGCTGGTAGCTGTCGTGGAAATAGGCGGTCTTGAGGCGGTCCTGCAGGGCGCTGCCCGCGGGAACCGGGGAGAGGATGACTTGTGCCATGGAGCGGAGGGTGATGAAAAAAGGGGGCGGTCCTGCAGCCATCATAGGCCGCAGGGCCGCCCCCTTGTCAGGGCGCCATCAACGCTGCATCAGCGCTTGTCGCCCACCTTGATGCGGGCGTTGGGAGCCTCGCCGAACATCTCGGGCGCATACAGCGCCTCCACCCGCGTGGGCGGCAGCGCGAAGTCGCCGGCATTGTTCAGCCGCACGGTGTACTCCACGCGCGTATTGCCCTTGGGCAGGTACTGGTAGTAGGCGCGGTAGGCCTCGAAGCTGCGCTCCTCATAGGCCAGCCAGCCCGCGCCTTCTGCGCGCTCGCCGCCCGAGGCGATCTCCGAGTCGCGCCCCAGACCGCCGCCCAGGATGGTGGCGCCCGTGGGCACGGGGTCGGTGATGGCCACCCAGGTCATGTCGGTGCGGGCCTGCACCTCCAGCGTGACGCGCAGCACGTCGCCGCGCGAGTACTGGCCTGCGGGCAGGCTCTTGTCGGCCTGCTCCACGGGCTTGACCGTGCGCTTGACGGTGTAGCCGGCGCTGAACGGCGCCTTCAGCTGCACGGCCGCCACAGACTGCAGCGTGAGCCAGGGCTTGCCGGTGCCCTGCTGGGTCACCGTCAGCTGGCCCTTGCGGGCATCACCCACCGCGCTCCAGGGCAGGAACATGGTGTTGTTGCGCAGGCCGCCGACCACCGTGGTCGCGCCGAAGCTGGACGCCTGGTGCGCCGCGCCCTCGCTGTCGCTGGCGCGCATGCGCGTGACCTGGCTCCACTCCACGCGGGCCTGGGACGCGCCCAAAGCCGCCTGGGTGGCGCCCGTCACGGGCGTGGCCTCGAACTGCTGCGAGAAGCGCTGCAGTGCCAGCGACCCCCACAGGTTGGCCGTGGTCGTGCCCCAGGCGCCATTGCTCTGGCGCGAGATGAAGCCGTTGGCCAGGCGCGGCAGCTCTTCCTTCCACGTCGGGTCGTCCATGTTGACCAGCATCAGGCGGGCCAGGTTGACCTCGGGGCCCTGCATCAGCCACCACCACTGGTCGTCCTGCTCGTTGCTGAAGGCCACGCGCGTGCCCTGGTAGCTCAGGCGGGCGCGCAGGATCTGCTGGGCCTGGGCCAGCTGCTGTTCGCGCTGGGGCAGCTCGCGCATGTGCTTGAGCAGGGCCACCCAGTCGATGACGGCATGCGTGGGCCAGTCGTTGGGCGCGATGGTGATGCTGTCGAGCATGCGCGGATTGGCGCGGCCCGTCAGCGCCAGCGCCTGGATGGCGGCCAGCTTGCGCATGTCCAGGTCCTTGCGCGGGCTCCAGAAGCTGCGCTGGATGCGGCCTTCGACGAAGGCGATCAGGCCGTTTTCCATGCGCTCGCGCTCGGCCGCCGGCAGCACGAAGCGCTTGTCCACGCCCTGCGCCAGTGCCGAGAGGTTGAGCAGGTGGGCCGTCAGCGTATCGCTGCCGCGGGCCGCACGGCCCGAGCCGTCGCCGGCCAGCGGGAAGTAGCTGGCCAGGCCGTCGCTGTCCAGGTAGCTGGGCAGCTGTCCCATGGTGGACTGCCACAGCGTGGCGTCGCTCATGCCCACGGCCTTGCTGGTGACCTGCTCCAGGCAGCTGTAGGGATAGCGCGCCCACCAGTCGCGCACGCCCGGCAGGCCTTCGGCCAGCTTGGGCGCCAGCGACATGCGCAGGCCGCCGCGGCCGGCCAGCGCGTCGGCCGGCAGCTGCACGGGCAGGTTGATGCTGCCATCGACCTGCATCAGCGTGCCCTGCTGCACCGTCAGCGGCACGGCCGGGATGATGCGCTGGCTGACTTTCAGCCTGTCGCTGGCGGGCTTGTCTCCACCTGCGGTGTCACGGGCCTCGATCTCCCAGATCAGCGACTCGGCGCGGGTCTGGCCCAGCTGGGCCGGGGCGGTGACGTTCCAGCCCACCTCGCGCGCCTCGCCCGCGGGAATCTCCACGTTCTGCGCTGCCAGCTCCAGCAGCGTGGCGCGCGGCGTGACCTGCACCTTCATGGCCTTGGCCGAGGTGTTGCGCAGCGTGACCATGGCACGGAACTGGTCCTCCTCGCGCACCAGCGGCGGCAGGCCGCTGATGATCTGCAGGTCCTGGGCCGTGCGGATGGGCGCCTGGCCCGTGCCGAACATCGACACGCCATGGTCGGCCACCGCCACCACCTGGAAGGTGGTCAGCGAGTCGTTGAGCGGCACGCTGACCTGGGCCTTGCCCTGGGCGTCCAACACCACGCTCGGATTCCACAGCAGCAGCGTCTCGAACAGCTCGCGCGTCTGGCTGCGGCCACCGCCGCCGCCAGCGGCCACGGCCTTGCGGCCGTAGTGGCGCCTGCCGATCACCTCCATCTGCGCGGTCGAGGTCTGCACGCCCCACTCGCGGCGGCGCAGCATGGCGTCGGCCAGCTGCCAGCTGGTGTTGGGCATGAGCTCCAGCAGGGCCTGGTCCACGACCGCCAGGGCCACCTCGGCGCCAGCGGCGGGCTTGCCGTCGGGCAGCGTGGCGCTGATGGTGACCTTGGCGGTGCCGCGCACCTGGTAGCTGGCCTGGTCGGCCGTGACCTTGACGTCGATGCGATGGGCCTTGGTGCCCACGCGGATCTCGGCCATGCCCAGGCGGTAGGCGGGCTTGGACAGATCGACCAGGGCCGTGGGCGCGATGTATTCCTTGCCCTCGTGCCAGAAGGCATTCCACCATTCGCGCGGCGCCTTGAAGCCCCAGGTGAAGAAGCTGTACCAGGGCACCTCGCGCAGCCGCCCGCGCAGGGCCAGCACGCTCACGTAGACGTTGGGCCCCCAGTCGGGCTGGACCTTCAGCTCCACGGTGGGGTTCTGGCCATTGAGCTGCATGACCTGGGTGCTGACGATGCCTTCGCGCTCCACGGCGACCAGGGCCGTCGCATAGCGGAAGGGCATGCGCACCTGGAAGCGCGCGGTCTCGCCGGGCTCGTAGCTGCGCTTTTCGGGCAGCACGTCCATGCGGTCATGGTCCTCGCCGCCGAACCACAGCTCGCCCTGGCGCGTGACCCAGACGCTGGAGGCGGCCTGGGCGGGCCGGCCATCCTTGTCGGAGGCGGTGACGATCAGCTCGACCTCGCCGGGCTGCGACAGCTGGGCCTCGCACTGCACCATGCCCTGGGCATCGCTGTTGCCCGTGCACACCGTGCCCATGGATTGGAGCGCGGTCTGGTTGTCGTAGCTGTAAAAGCCCCCCACCAGGCGCTTGCGGCTGCTGGTGGTGACGCGGGAGATGGCCTCCACCTTGACCGGCACGCCGGCCTGGGGCTTGCCGTCCACCCCCAGGGCCAGCGCCTGGAACTGGAGCTTGCGGCCCGTGGTGATCCAGCTTTCGGCGCGCACGCCGGCCACGATGGCCGCGGGCCACAGCATCTGCGTGCTGCGCAGGGTCTGCACCTCGCCATTGGGGTCGGCATAGGTGGCCTCGATCAGCAGCTCGCGCGGCTCGCGCAGCTTGGGCAGGTTCTCGATCTTGAGCTTGCCCAGTCCTTCACGGTCCAGCGTCACGGGCAGCTTGTCGGCCACCACCTTGCTGTCCTGGGAGGCCGAGGCCTCCTCGTCATCGCTCTGGCCCGTGTCCTGGGCGCTGCGCGGTGCCGAGAAGCTGAAGCCCTGCCAGTCGCTGCGGTCCATCCAGGTGGAACGCACCAGGGCGGACACGCGCACCGGCAAATTGGCGGCCGGGCCGCCGGAGACGTAGTTCACCTGCACCTGCACCGGCAGGCTGGAGACGCCGACCAGGGCCTGCTTGCCTTCGGGTCCCACACGGCCTTCGAGCACGGGCAGGCGGAATTCCTCGACACGGAAGCTGCCCGTGCCGAAGCGGTTGTTGCGCCCGCGCGAGCCGTTGCCCTCGCCGCGCAGCTCCACGGAGTACGAACCCAGCTTGGCGCCCTTGGGCACGGAGAAGCTGTTTTCCGCACTCAGGCCGCCCGTGCCCGTGGAACGCCACTGCAGCGGCTGCGTGTACTGCTGGCCGCTGCCTTCATGGGTGATGACCAGTTGCGTGGGCCGCTGCTCGGGCAGCGCAAAGCCGCCCTGCCCCTGGCCGATGCCGGTCTGGGTGCGCATCAGGTGCTTCATGGACACGGTCTCGCCGGCGCGCAGCAGCGTGCGGTCGAAGATGGTGTGGGCCACTTCGTCGCGCTGGGCGCTGCGGCTGGTGGGCACGTTGAAGCGCCAGGACTCGATGCCGCGCTGCCAGTCGCTCCAGGTGAAGGCCAGCTCCTGCTGGCCGTCCTTGCCCTGGGCGCGCGCGCTGACGAAGTAGGCCGGCGAGCGGTAGCCGACACCGCCCGTGCACTGGGGCGGCTCGGGCGACAGGCCGTCCAGGCGGGCCACGCCGCTGGCATCGGTGGTGGCCGAGGTCAGCACCTTGCCATTGCAGTCGGAGACCTGGACCCTGGCATTGGCCACGGCCTGGCCCTTGTCCAGCGTGGTGACCCAGGCGGCCGCGTTCTCGCGGCCAAGCTTGAAGTGCACGGACAGGTTGGTCACCAGGGCCGAGGTGCGCACATACATGCTGCGCGCCGAGCCGTAGCGCTCATCGAGCAGCGACTGCCCCAGCAGCGGCGAGGCGATCTCGACCACATGAAAGCCCGGCGTGAGCGGAATGCCCACCACCTCGAAGGGGCGCGGATCGCCCTTGACGGGCTTGGGCAGCTCCAGCGTCTTGACGTCGCCCTGGCCGGCCAGCAGCGACAGCATGCGCGTCTGTACATAGTCACGGTTTTCGTTGTCGATCACGGGCGGCAGCGGGCCCTTGATATCGCGCGAGGCGCGCTTGCGGTCCATGTCGGAGGACTCGTAGTCCGCCACGCGGCGCATCCAGGCGATGATCTCGGCATCGCTGCCGGGCTGCTTGGTGCTCACGCGGCTGGCATCCAGGGACCTGGTGGCCAGCTCGGACTCCACATTGCGCAGCGTCACGGGCAGCAGGGCCGGGCCGTCCGGGCCTTCGGCATAGCGCTCGACGATGCCGAAGGGCGAGGCCGCGAACTTGGCCAGCGGCGGCAGCGCGCCCGTAGCCACCTGCAGCGGGAACATGTCGGCATTGCTCAGGCTGCGGCCTGCCGCGTCCTTGAACTGCGGAGGCAACTCCACCGTGTAGCGCGCCTGGGCCTGCATGGTGGCCGGGAAGCTCAGGTTCTGCACCAGCGAATCCTCGCTGAGCTTTTCGCCGTATTCGCTGTCGATCACGGGCGCCACCTTGGAGGCGCCGCTGCTCAGGCGGATGCCCTCGGCCAGCTTGCGCGGCACGGGGGCATTGAAGCGCAGGCGCATGGGACGGATCGGCAGACAGGCGGCCTGGGCGTTCTCGCGCTCGCAGCTGAACTCGGCGGCGAAGGGCTCGCGCACGCGGTACTCGAAGCGCTTGTCCTGGCGGCTGGCCACGCCGTTGGGCGTGGCAATGCCGGCGCCGAAGACCAGCTTCATGGTCGTGCCCGCCGTCAGGCGGCGGTTGCAGGCCAGCGTGGCGTACTGCAGCGGGTTCTTGGCAGCGGCCTTGTCCCAGCCGCGGTGCTTGAGCAGCTCGTCGCGCTCCTTGCCTTCGATCAGGCGCACGGGAATGCGCTCGCCCACGCCTTCGGCCGTGCACCACATGTGCTGCTGCAGGCTTTGCACGGTGGCCGGGCCCGACAGGCGCAGCGCGAAGTACTGCTCCTCGTCGATCTGTTCATAGGTGTCGGGTGCCATGTCCAGCACGGCCGGGCCGCCGGTCTGGAACTGGTAGCTGGCAGCGCCCGTCACGGCCGTGCCCGCAGGCGACTTGTAGCCGGCCACGAGCTGGGCCGTGCAGCGCACGCCGGGCGGCAGGGCCTGCTTGAAGTCGAACACCCATTCGCGGTCGCTGTTCCAGCGGCCCGTGCCCTGGGTGGCCGCCGCATCGCTGCAGCTGAGCGTGACTGGCGCGGCGGCCTTGGGGTCGCCAAAGCGCACGGCCGTGCCATCGAACTGCACCACCACCTGCTCGACCTTGGCCACCTCTCCCTGCGGGCTGAACTGGCGCACGCCCACGGCCTGCGCCGCCAGCGCCGCCGATCCCAGCAGCAGGCCCAAACCCCACCTGCCCCAGGGCCGGCCGTGCGCCGGCGGACTCTGGAACCCCTTGATCGCTGTCGTGCGAAGCACCCCCATGGCAATCCCTTCTGTCGGGCTCAGATGGCCCGGTGTTTTCTTGGAATGAGCAGGCTTTCAGCGCTGCGGCGCGCGCCGTGCACGGTGCACAGGCTGCAAATGAAAAGCCCTGCGCTGCGGCAGGGCTCGGCGGCAAGGGCTGCAACGAGGCAGATGCCCGCCGCCCGCATGCGCCGAATGCAGGGCCGCATCCGCTGCGGCTGAAAACCACTGCGCGGGATGATACCGGCCCGCATCCGCTGCAGGCCCTGCTGCGGGTGCCCGGAACCGGGTCTGCGGTGTATCCATCTGTAAGACATCGGCGCACAAGGGCGTCATATATGTCTGATCACAAGGATTCGCGCCACACGCCGCGCTGCCAACCCCGGCGATGGCAGCACCAAGACACAGCGCTTGCCGGTTCACAGCGCCTGCCGGCCGCGGAGGCTGTCGCCCCGCAGTCCGCCTGTCTTACTGCGGCTGGAAGCCGCTGGTCTGGATGATGCGTTTCCAGACCTGGGTATAGGCCTGCTCGCGCTCGGCCAACTGGGCGGGCGGCATGTGGCCCACGGTCAGGCCCAGGGCGGTGAGCTGCTCGTGCACGTCGGGCTGCTTGAGCACGGTGGCCACGGCGGCGGAGAAGCGGTCGATGAAGGCCTGGGGCGTGCCGCGCGGCGCGTAGATGCCGTAGTAGGGCGTGTCCTCGAAGCCCTTGACGCCCTGCTCGGCCAGCGTGGGCACTTCGGGCATGGTGGCCTGGCGGCGCGTGCCCAGCACGCCGATCACGCGCAGCTTGCCGGCCTTGTGGTTTTCCATGAAGTCCTGCACCGAGGCGATGCCGGCCGGGATCTGGTTGCCCAGCATGTCGGCCAGCATGGGCGCGCTGCCCCGGTAGGGCGCGGCCACCAGGTCCAGCCTGTAGTGCTCGCCCAGCAGCCTGACCAGGAATTCCGGCGTGGACGCGGGCGCGGGTATGCCGAGGCTGCCGCGCTTTGCGCCCTGGCGCACCCACTCCACATACTCGGCGAGGTTGCGCGCCGGCGTGCTGGCGGAGACCGCCAGCGCGTTCACGAAGGTGGCAAAGCCGGCCACGGGAACGAAGTCATGACCTGGGTCGAAACCCGGCTTCTTCACCACCTGGGGCAGGATGGAGATGGTGTGGTCATGCGTGAGGAACAGCGTGTGGCCATCGGCCGCAGCCGCCTTGAGCTGCTGCGCCGCGATCTGGCCGCCCGCGCCGGGGCGGTTGTCCACCAGCACCGTGGTGCCCAGCACGTCCTTGAGCCGGTCGGCCAGCAGGCGCGCGATGGCATCGGTGCCGCCGCCCGGCGGAAAGCCCACGAGGATGCGAATGGCCTGCCCCGGCTGGGCCCAGGCCAGCGGGGCCAGGGCGGACGAGGCGGCAACGGCGGTCACTGCGCCGGCGGCGCGCAGCGCCCCCGTCAGCAGTTGGCGGCGGGAGGATGTCATGGCGTGGCTCCGGCGAACGGGGGGATCAGCCCAGGCGCGCGTTCAGGCGTGCATTCAAGCGCGCCTGGTGGCCTGCCAGCTGCTTGCGCACCTGGGCCGGCGCCGTGCCGCCCAGGGTGTTGCGCGCATTGAGCGAGCCTTCCAGGCTGAGTGCCTCGAAGACATCGGCCTCGATGCCGGGATTGAAGGCCTGCAGTTCGGCCAGCGGCAGCTCGGTCAGGTCCACGCCCTTTTGCGAGGCCAGCTTGACGGCATGGGCCACGGTCTCGTGCGCGTCGCGGAAGGGCAGGCCCTTCTTGACCAGGTAGTCGGCCAGGTCGGTGGCGGTGGCGTAGCCCTTGAGCGCGGCGGCGCGCATGGCTTCGGCGTTGACGGTGATGCCGCCCTTCTTGCCGCCCGTGGCCGGGTCGGCCTGGCCGCCGATCATCTCGGCGAAGATGCGCAGCGTGTCCTTCAGGGTGTCCACCGTGTCGAACAGCGGCTCCTTGTCTTCCTGGTTGTCCTTGTTGTAGGCCAGGGGCTGGCCCTTCATCAGGGTGATCAGGCCCATCAGGTGGCCGACCACGCGGCCGGTCTTGCCGCGCGCCAGTTCGGGCACGTCGGGGTTCTTCTTCTGCGGCATGATCGACGAGCCCGTGGTGAAGCGGTCGGCGATGCGGATGAAGCCGAAGTTCTGGCTCATCCAGATGATCAGCTCTTCGGACAGGCGGCTCACGTGCACCATGCACAGGCTGGCGGCCGAGGTGAATTCGATGGCGAAGTCGCGGTCGCTGACGCCGTCCAGCGAGTTCTGGCAGACGCCTTCCATGCCCAGGGTGCGGGCCACGCGCTCGCGGTCCAGCGGGTAGGTGGTGCCGGCCAGGGCGGCGCTACCCAGCGGCAGCACGTTGACGCGGCGGCGCAGGTCCAGCATGCGCTCGGCGTCGCGCTTGAACATTTCCACATAGGCCAGCAGGTGGTGGGCAAAGCTCACGGGCTGGGCCACCTGCAGGTGGGTGAAGCCGGGCAGGATCACGTCCACGTTCTTCTCGGCCACTTCGACCAGGGACAGCTGCAGCTCGCCCAGCAGGCCTTCGATGAGGTCGATCTCGCCGCGCAGCCACAGGCGCACGTCGGTGGCCACCTGGTCGTTGCGGCTGCGGCCCGTGTGCAGGCGCTTGCCGGCGTCGCCCACCAGCTGGGTCAGGCGGGCCTCGATGTTCAGGTGCACGTCTTCCAGGTCGAGCTTCCACTCGAACTGGCCGGATTCGATTTCCTGCGTGATCTGCGCCATGCCCTTGCGGATGGCTTCATGGTCGGCGGCGGCGATGATGCCCTGGGCCGCCAGCATCTCGGCATGCGCCAGGCTGCCCGTGATGTCGGCCTGCCACAGGCGCTTGTCGAAGAACACGCTGGAGGTATAGCGCTTGACCAGATCGCTCATCGGCTCTTCGAAGAGAGCGGACCAGGCCTGGGCCTTGGTATCGAGCTGGTTGTGCGAGGCGGACGTTGGTTGATTGGCAGACATGTGAGGACGCGATCTTCGATGGGGCTGTGCAGGCAGCGCAGGCGGCGGGCGGCATCGCCCCCCGGCGCAGGCAGGAAGCGAAGATTCTATCGACCTGGGCGGCGCCACGCCCGTGCAGGGGCCTACACGGGCCTGCATGGGCCTGCATGGGCGTGCATGGGTGTGCATGGGCGGTGTGACCGCTGTGCAGGCCCGCCCGGCATGACCATAATCCGGGCATGCGGCGCGAACCCCACCCGCCGAAACACTACCTGCCGCCCCTTGCCGACCCAGCCAACCC